>JAPNUP010000095.1 GCA_026627345.1 Bacillota bacterium
GTATGCGCACTCTTTTCGGGGTGAAACTGCAAACCGATCACAGAACCTTGTGCAACGGCTGCTGGTAGGTCCTGATCATAATCGGTGGTGGCCAGCACGACTTCGTCGTCTTCCGGCACAGCATAATAACTGTGCACAAAGTAGGCGTAATCGCCCTCACTAGTGCCCTCAAGAATAGGATGCGTACGCCTGTGTGCGAGTTCATTCCAACCGACGTGTGGAATCTTGTAGTCCCCGACCATCCGTTTGACACGACCGGCGATCATGCCAAGCCCTTCATGAGGTCCATGCTCATCGCTCCCAGAAAAAAGAAGCTGCATACCGAGACAGATCCCGAGTAACGGTTTGCCGCAAGCCGCCACCTCGTGCAGCACAGGTACTAAACGCTGCTCCGTTAGACGCGCCATGGCGTCACCGAAAGCGCCGACACCTGGCAGAACAATACCGTCTGCCGCAAGCAGTTGCTCGGGGTCCGCGGTGATGTGAGACTGGTAGCCAATATAAAGCAGTGCCTTTTGTACACTGTATAGGTTCCCTACCCCGTAATCGACGATCGCGATCACGCCGTCACCTCCCGCGAAGACATTGCGACAGGAAGATTCGCAGACGACCCGGTTACCGCTTTTCGCAGACGGTCCATCAGCGGATCAATCTCCTTGGCGCGCAGCTGATAACTGCTGCGATTGGCGACAAGGCGTGTCGAGATGACCCCCACTTCATCGAGAATGACCAATCCATTTTCAGCGAGTGTCCGACCTGTCTCCACCAGATCGACGATGCAATCTGCCAGACCGACGAGCGGTGCAACCTCGACACTTCCGCTGATGTCAATGACCTCAATCTGCTGGCTGCGCTCGCGAAAATACTCGCGCGCTGCGCGTGGATACTTGGTAGCTACACGGTGCACGCGGGCGATGTCTGTCCCAGCGAAGCCAGCGACGGCCATCTTGCAAATTCCTGACCGCAAATCGAGCAGTTCATGCAGGTCAGCCCCAGCCTCATACAAGACATCTTTACCCACGAGACCGAGATCCGCCGCCCCATACTGTACGAACGCAGGTACATCCACCGGCTTTACGAGCAAGTAGCGAACGTCTGCGTGCGTGCTGTCTGATACGATCAACTGCCGCGAGTCGAGAATATCTTCAGACGGTGACAGACCCACCGTCTGAAGCAACGACACGACCGTATCGAGCATCCGCCCTTTGCACAGGGCAATCGTCAACATGACCCTCACTCCCTCGTTGCGTACTGCGCAAACATCTGCACTAACAGTTCGTCTCCTTGCAAAGTGCCGTTATCTGCAGTCAGCAGTCCACGGCGAATGCCATTCTTACCGTCCGCGGTACGCGCCGCCGACAACGCTTCCTCTTCGCCGACACGCGTCGCGCACACGGCGTACCCGCGCAGCCGCAGATCGCGTACAAAACCGAGTGCCATCGCGCGACTGGCGCGTTCGTACTCAAGATGGACAAGCGGGCGAGTGACTGGCGCGGACTCAGTCACTTCTTGCAACCTTTCGAGATGAAATACGCAACCTGTCGCCGCCACCGAGCGGCCGAAGCGCGCCAGCAGTTCGTCATAGCGACCGCCATAGCAGATTCGCTGCCCCATCGTGGCCACGTAGCCTTCGATCACCACACCTGTGTAATACTCATGATGCGGATAGAGTCCCAGGTCCAGATGGACCCACTCGTCCACGCCGTGCGCTGACAGTGCTGCAAACAGATCTTCCAGTTGTGCACAGGCGGCCCGCGCTTCTTCCGTGCATGCGAGTTCGCGAATATGCGCCAACGACTCAGCCCCACCGCGAAGTCGCGGCAGCGCGCGCAGTAACGTTAAGTCCGCGCTCGTTGCACCTTCGGCAGTTCTCGCCGATAGCGCCTCCTCATAGGCCACGATATCGCGCTCCATCAGCGCGGCTGTCAACACTTCACGCAAATCGGGTGGCGCCACTGACAAAACAGCTCGCACATAGCCTACGTGTCCAAGGGCGATGCGAAAATCTTCCACCTTCAGACGGCGCAGACATCCTACCATCAGCGCGATGACTTCCGCATCCCCGTCTGCACTACCTTCCCCCAGCAATTCGATGCCGATCTGAGTGATCTCAGCCGCCTCACGAGCGCGCTGCCCTTGTTCTCGATACGTTTTGGCGCTATAGCTGAGGCGCAGCGGCAGAGCTTCGTGCGCAAGCATCGTCGCCGCCAGACGCGCGACCGGCGTGGTCATCTCAGGCCGTAGCGCCAGAGTGTGGCCATGTGCGTCAAACAGGCGATACAGGCGCTCTTCTTCCCCTTCATGTACGCCTTGTTGAAACACATCTGCATACTCCAGAAGTGGTGTTTCCACAGGTGTATATCCCCATTGTCCACACTCGCGTAATACGACACTCTCGATGTATTGTCTATGCGCCATCTCCGCTAACGCGAAATCTCTCGTCCCGTGCGGTCGTTCTAACTGTCGTCTCATCCCTCGATAGCCACCCCTGTCGCTTTAGTATGCTAATGCACTAAAGCGAAGCCTATTGTTATCCTAGCAAAAGCCTGCGCATGTTGTCAATGCGCAGGCTACTCTAACGTCCTATACCGTTATCTGTTCTCCCCTGTAGTCTCGAAGCTTAATCGTCCTGCTCTTCCATGCTTGACATCAACTTCTCGGACAACTCGCGTGCCGCATGGTACCCCATCCTTTTGAGACGCTGATTCATAGCTGCCACCTCAATAATAATCGCCAGGTTGCGCCCAGGCCGTACCGGCACAACCAGACTGGTGAGCTCAACATCGAGAATCTTGTGCTTGTTGTCATCGAGTCCGAGCCTATCGTATGAACGATCATCTTGCCACGCCTCGAGTTCGACGATCATCTCGATACGCTTATGCGTGCGGATCGCGCCTGCTCCAAATAGCGTCATCGCATTGAGCACGCCGAGGCCGCGTATCTCGAGCAGATGTTGTAATAAAGGAGGCGCGCTGCCGACCAGCGTATCTTCCGATATCTGGCGGATCTCGACCGCATCGTCGGCGACCATTCTGTGGCCACGTTTTAGCAGTTCCAGAGCTGTCTCACTCTTGCCGATTCCACTTGCCCCTGTCATCAAGATGCCAATCCCGTACACGTCAACCAGCACCCCGTGCACCAAGGTTTCAGGCGCGAGCCGCAGTTCGAGCAAGGTGGTGAGCTGCGCGATAAACTTCGGTGTCGACTGGCGCGTACGCAAAACCGGAATCCCTGCCGCATCCGCTTCGCGTAGTAAGTCTGTATCCGGTTCCATGCCGCGGGTGATCACGAGACACGGCGTATTGCTATATGTACAGAGGCGTGCGACCCGCTCCTTGCGGTCACTCTCAGATAACGAGGACAGAAATGCCATTTCTGTCCGTCCAAGCACCTGCACGCGTTCCGACGGGTAATACATCAAAAAACCAGCTAGCGCCAGACCCGGTCTATTGATCTCCGCAGACGCGACGGGCCTTTCCAGCCCCTCGGTCTCACCGACCAACGACAACGGTAATTCTTCCATCAGTTCCTGCACAGTGACAAACTTATCCACTGCCTGCCTCACCCCTTAACCTCTTCGATATGTAAAAAGGTGCGTCCGCTTCTGACGCACCCATGAACATCATAAGACGAATGATTAGAAAATGGCTTGTTCCGTTTCCTTGTCAAAGATATGGAACTTGCTCATATCCACCGCCAGTTTGAACCGGTCGCCCACTTTCACGTCTCCGCGTGCGACGATCCGCGCTGTCGCTTGCTGTCCTTGCACATCCATCAACAAGTACATTTCTGAGCCCATATGCTCCACGACATCGATGCTCGCATCGAGAATGCTCTCAGGATACGTCTCCATGTACAAAGGCTCGTCGTGAATGTGCTCAGGGCGAATACCAAACACGACCGGTCGTCCCACTGCACCTGACTGGCGCAGCGCTTCGACGCGCCCTTCCGGGATCACCAGTGACAGTCCGGGCGCGACGAAGGCCAGCTTGCCCCCTTGATCTTGCACTTGACCTGTCAGGAAATTCATCGAAGGCGAACCGATGAAGCCCGCGACAAACAAGTTCTTCGGGTGACTATAAATCTCTTGTGGCGTAGCCACTTGTTGAATGTAACCGTCCTTCATAACGACAATGCGATCGCCCATGGTCATCGCTTCGGTCTGATCGTGGGTCACGTAGATAAAGGTCGTTTGCAGCCGCTTGTGTAGCTTGCTGATCTCTGTACGCATCTGCACACGCAGCTTCGCGTCTAGGTTAGACAGCGGTTCGTCCATCAAGAACGCTTGCGGTTCACGAACGATGGCTCGCCCCAAAGCGACGCGCTGGCGCTGACCACCCGAAAGGGCTTTCGGCTTGCGCGTGAGAAACGCAGTAATGTCGAGCAGTTGCGCAGCCTCGCGCACGCGCCGATCGATCTCAGCTTTCGGGAAATGCCGTAGTTTCAAGCCGAATGCCATGTTCTGATAAACGGTCATATGAGGATAGAGTGCGTAGTTTTGAAACACCATGGCGATATCGCGGTCTTTCGGCGCTACATCATTCATCCGCTTTGGACCAATAAACAGGTCCCCTTCAGAAATTTCTTCCAACCCGGCAATCATCCGCAGCGTCGTAGACTTTCCGCAGCCGGAAGGACCGACGAGTACCACAAATTCTTTGTCAGCGATTTCAAGATTAAAATCGGTCACGGCGTTCTGCGCGCCTGCACCGGAGTATTTC
>JAPNUP010000087.1 GCA_026627345.1 Bacillota bacterium
CTCGGTACATCACCTGCATCTCTTGCTCAAACAAATAGGCCAACACACAAATGAAAATGTGACCACGTACCCGCTTCTCATTCCAGTGGTACATAGGCCCGACGTCTAGAAAATTCTTGATCTCTCGAAACGCTCGTTCAACGTTCATGAGCGTTTTGTACGAGGTGACCACCTCTCCTGCAGGAAGCGTCGTGTTAGTCTTGATCACGAACTTCCCATCACGGAGCGCTTCTTTCGACAGTGCGACTTCGTTTCGCGTATACGTAATCTTCTGTCCGTCAAAGTCTACATCGAAGAAGACTTGTGCCCCTTTATGAGTCAGGATCTCTCCAATCTTTAGCATCACAGACTGCGCACTCGCCTTTCGACCGCGATGCGGCTTTTCCAGACGATCCTGTAAGGCTTCGAGCGCCGTCTCGGCCTCCTCTAGCGCCGTCAAACGAAAGGTTTCATCGGCCTTTGCCTTGATCGGATTGTGACAGAGGATATAGCGCGCTTCAGAATCTGACTCCTCGTCATCCACATGGGCCGCTGATACCTCAAGGTACTTCAGATTATCCCGCAACTCCGTATATCCAGAAATGTCGCGATAACGTTCCAGTAGTGCGTCACTGACCACACGACCGCGCTTGTGAAACCCGACGATATACGGGTACTTCAATTCTTCCAAAAGCTTCGTGTTTTTCTGTGTCACCATGCCACGATCTCCGACAAAGACGCACTGCTCCACAGAGAACTCTTTTTTTAGCCGATCCAGGATTCCTTTGACGGTGCTTTTGTCAGGGGTATTCCCAGAGAACACCTCATGCGTGATGGGTATCCCATCCGGCGTGACGAGCAGCCCCAACTCCACTTGCTCCAGATCCGGCCGGTGTGTACGAGAATAACCGTGTTCGGCGATGGGGCACTGATGCCCGCTTACGTGCGTACTCGTCAAGTCGTAGAGCACAAGAGAGAGACGGAAGTTTAGCAGATCGGTCAGTCGATGGTAAATGAATTTCTCCAGATCCGGTTTCATGTCCATAAGGTAGTCCAGAGCCCGATAGAAATGTTGGAGTTGCCAAGCATCGTCCTCGGACTCTGGCAGATACAGATCTTCAATCGTGTGGAACAGGCTTAATTTGCTCGAGGGATCGATCAGACGGTTACAAACCATGGCCTTGAGATAGCGAGCCACGTCAAAGGTGACGTGGCGATCTTTCAGCAGATCCTGAATTGCCTTGGTAAGGCCCAACTGATCCCACAAAAATTGAACCACGTAAGAAACCCCGAACGAGAGGGTGGACTGGGGATTCATGTCCTCGATCGAACCGGATGTACGATGCTGTAGGAGCGATTCAAGCGTACGGATGAACTGTTGAATCTCCTGTTCCGAGTATGCATCGATGTTCCCAAGGCTTGCAATTCTGCGCTTTTTAACTGATTTACCTTCCCGGTAGGACTCTACAATATGCATGTATCTGTAGGTACGACCGTCCGCACGTATCGTGGATACAATATGAGCAAACACAGGCATCACCATCGCATATATTATTACCTACCATGATATCGAAAAAACACAAACTAGTCAAAGATAATATTGTGCACATGTCGATAACTTTTTTGACCTACAAATTTAAAACTAAAGCTGGTGAAAAGCGAGCAAAAACCGCACTATTGTGCGGTTTTCCACCTGTTGATAGGTCTCGTTTTCGACTCAAACTGTCAAACATGAGTTCAATACACTTAAAGACCTAGGAGGCTGTCCTAGTAATCAAGGATTTTAGGGTGTGTGCGTCGAATAGATAGGGAGCGATAACAAGTGTGCTAGG
>JAPNUP010000135.1 GCA_026627345.1 Bacillota bacterium
AAGCGACGAACTTGTGACGGAATTGAAAAAGCACGTTGTCGACAAAATTGGTGCCATGGCGCGTCCGGAAGAAATTCTGTTTGCGGCAGAGTTGCCAAAGACACGAAGTGCGAAGATTATGCGCCGACTCTTGCGCGATATCGCCGAAGGTCGGGTACTCGGCGACACCACGACTTTGGCCGATCCGTCCGTTGTCGATGCGTTGCAGGCGCAATACAAAGAAGCTGATTGAGCACATCTTGCTTCTCTCTGTATTCGGATTGGAGGTGATGGTCTTCCTGGCAGTTCAAGCCACACGAGAACAATCGTACTCAATGTGAATGCACTTTGTGGTAAGCCATTTGCAGGAAGGGGTTTGGGAGATGTCCAATCAAGCTCAGATTGCTGATCCAGGTCCACTGGGTCTTGCTGGTTTTGGAGTGACCACGTGTATTCTGTCTTTAATCAACGCTGGGATTACGAGTTCTGCTGCATTGGGTGTCGTACTGGGATTGGCCCTAGCCTACGGCGGAGGTGCTCAGTTGTTGGCGGGGATGTGGGAGTTTCGCAAAGGGAATACCTTTGGGGCCACCGCATTCACATCTTATGGCGCGTTTTGGATTGCATTTTACTTTATTATCCATGCTGCACCGAAAGCAGGTCTCGGCGTCTTCTTGTTGTTCTTTGGAATTTTAACTCTCTTCCTCTGGTTTGCCTCCTTCTATCTATCGAAAGCTCTGTTCTTTGTGTTCCTCTGTCTCTGGATAGCGTTCTTTCTTCTTGCTCTGAACGGGTTTGGATTAATGTCCTCCACCGCTGGTGGATATGTCGGCCTCCTGTGCGGAATTTTAGCGCTCTATACCTCGTTTGCGACAGTCATTAATACTACTGCAGGGCGAGTTGTGTTGCCGCTCGGTGCGCCATTTGCGGGTTCTCATAAGAATTCGTCGACAACGACGGCGTCGGCTTAAGTGTGCTAACGAAAAAGTCACAAACATAGTTGGTAAGCGGGCGTGTCTGATGAAATTGACATCGCACGTCCCGCCGTGATACAGTGTTGCCAGTTATGCCGGAGTGGCGGAATGGCAGACGCTAGCGACTTAAAATCGCTTGCTCGAAAGGGCGTGCGGGTTCGAGTCCCGCCTTCGGCACCATTACACGACG
>JAPNUP010000171.1 GCA_026627345.1 Bacillota bacterium
CCGCCCTTGCAGATCGAGCAGAAACCCACGCGCATCACGTTTATCCTAGGCATTCCAGGACTTCCAGGTACGTAGCAAGGTAACTTCGCGTTCGTGACTCAGTCCGGCCTTGAGACCGCTAGCCTGCGGTCTCGTCAAATCCCATCGCCAAGTATCTTGTATCGTTTCTCGCAGGGACCGATAAGTGAGACCTTGCGCGATCGCCAGATTGAGGTTGAAGCTAGAGAAGCCAGGCCAATCCGTACGGTCAGAAATCCAAAGCGGCATTTCCGTCCATTCTTTTACGTCCTGAGCCTGAAGAAACGCCTCGCTCACCCATGTCGCCTTTGCTGAAGAAGGAATCGCATCTGTCAAACCGTCCACAAGCTCCCCCATCGTCAACCTCTCTTTAGGACCCGTAGCATTGAATACGCCGCTCGTCTTGCTCTCGACCATCCGAATCATCCATTCGGCCAGATCTCTCGTATCGATAAACTGAACGGGCAGGTCACGCCGTCCAGGAACTAAGACTTCTCCCCCCTGGCCAAATCGTCGCACCCAGTAGGTGAATCTGTCCGTCGGATCGTGTGGCCCTACAAGTAACCCAGGTCGAATGATAAGCGCGCGACTGGCGAAGGTCGACTGAACGTGCCGCTCACACTCGGCCTTTAGAGCACCATAATACAAGGATACGTCTTCACTCGCTTGATCTTCCAGTGTTGCAACAGGAGCCTGTTCATCCATGCCAACTTTGGAGAAATCGGCATATACAGAAATACTGGACACGAATGTATAGTGTCTAACGACGTCTTTCAACACTTCCACCGACTGACGAACAACCCGTGGCACATAGCCACTAGTGTCGATCACGGCGTCCCAGTCCCGTCCTCGGAGCGCATCCAGATTTCCGTCCCGATCCCCGTGTAGCATTTCAACATTCGAATACAAATGTGGATTGGTCTGACCCCTGTTGAATAGCGAGACTTTATGGCCGCGCATGAGCGCTGCATCGGCCAAATGCCGCCCTAAAAATACCGTCCCGCCCAATATCAAAAGTCGCATCTCGATCCCCCATCCCGAATCTCTATGGACATTCTACCCTATTTTTGTACACCGCCGAGCATTTCATAATTCGATATTCATCTAATTTCGTTTATCATATATATTGATGTACATCGGAACAGCTCAAGGAGATTCCAGCGAGTCGTAAGAAACGGCTCGTGGTTCTGAAGTGGTTAGTCGAGAAATTTGAATGGGAGGTTCCCTATTCCGAGTCACAAGTGAATGAAATCCTCAAGCAGCACCATCCGGACTTTGCCACGATCCGGCGCGAATTCATTGTTAACAAATTGATGGAACGTGAGAATGGCATCTATCGGCGCCTCAGCGAATAGGAGTCGACGCAAGATGCCCTATGGCGAAGTATGCAAAGTGAGTACTACAAAAGCAAGGTAAAGTGCCGAACCCCACATCATCAAGGCGGAAACGCGTGGCAACAGTGTCTGCGATCGCAATAAAACGGCGCGGCCACCCAAATGTCCGATTAACGAGAGGGCGATAAACCAAACCCAAGACACCATCGCGCAAGCCACGCCAAAAGCGATACGCTCCGGCACTCGTGTGTACATCAGTGCGCTTCCTCCTATCACTACAAGCGTGTCGATGATCGCGTGTGGGTTCAGAAGCGACACTGTCGCAGTATACACAACCTGTCGCCTGGCTGGCCAGGCACTGGACGAAAACGCCTCGTTCGCCTGCTTGGTCCGCCACACGGACACGCCCATGACCAGAAGAAACACGACGCCGAGCAACCCGAAACTGTATCGCAACCACTCGATTTGCAAAGCCACACCTGAGACACCGACCACAGCCAAAGCGATTAAAAGGGTATCACACATTCCTGCGGTCAACACCGCTGGCAGAACGCTTCTCCATCGTTGATGAGCACTACCTTGCGTAAGAACAGCGCTATTTTGCATCCCGATCGGAAGAATCAGTCCGATCGACAGCAACGCGCCGTGGATCCAGGCACCCAGCAAAACAGTGACCTCTCTTCTTCCCCAAAACCATCCGGACTACCTACCATTAAAGGCGAGACGCCGCCCTCTCATGCTTGTTTCGCCATCTCTGACAATGCCGTCTCCCAGATGCTTTCCGCGTTGTCTTGACAGCGTTGCCCCCATTCACCGAGGCCCCATTCCCGTTCGATGTGGTCATAAGCCTCTTGCAGCCCAGGCGGGCGCGTCGGTCCGTGGGCGTCACTAGCTACAATATGAATGTAGCCCTGGCTCAGCCAAAGGCGCGACAGCTCCTGTGCCTTGGAGCCGAAACGCCCCAGAATCGAGCCGCTGGTCAACTGCATCCAAGCGCCTTGTTCAAGGGCCTGTTCGATCAAGTCAGGCGATTTTTGCAACGCTATATAGCGTTCAGGATGCGCGAGTACGACTTGAATGCCGGCCATCTTGCATTGACGCAAAGTGTCGCCTGCATCTCGTGGCCAATCGTCAAAGGAAAACTCCAAAAGCACGTGCCGAGGGTTTCTATACCCGCCTAGGCCAAGCGCAGATTGCTGTTGAAGACGCAACAGATCCTCCGACTCCCCGCCATGCGCTCGCACAAAATGATGTACTTCCATGCCGGGCAGGACTTTTAGGGGAATCTGCGCCTCTTGTAAGGCTGTATGTAACACCCGAGTTTTCTCCAAAATCACGTGTGGATCGACGTGAAAAGAACTGGTGTACCCATGCGGCGTTGCAAACATGCGATCAGTTCCTTGCGCCACAGCCACCCGGGCCATGACGAGCGACTGCTCCAACGTTCGCGCCCCATCGTCAACGCCCGGCAAAATATGTGAATGGCAATCCACTTGCATATCTGTTCGCCCCCCTTTTCGCGACCTAACGACAGAAATAGAGCAATTCTTTATGCGCCGTTCGACA
>JAPNUP010000008.1 GCA_026627345.1 Bacillota bacterium
CATCAGGGGCGCCTGCAATTTGACAGCCAGCCTGGTCGGGGCATGACCGTGAGCGTATGGCTGCCCGCCAAGCAGAGAGAGGCGGCAGGGTCTGCGCGGGAATTGGCCCTGAGCTATGAATGAGCCAAGGCGATAGGGGACGCGGCCCGAAGGTATTTCTCAGGCGCATAGGCGCCATGGCTAGGTCTTATTCGTGACCGTCGTTAGCGAGACAGGAATCGCTCCGAGGCAGCCTGTGCGCCTTGCTTCTTGCGCTTAGTGATGCGCCTCTTACGCTTGTTCCGGCATTTTGGCGCGATGTCGTCGATTTGCGTGACGGGGGCGGGAGGTCGGGTCACGGTGAGAACGCGACAGGGGTATCCGGCGCGCTGCGCCCTCTCGAATGTCGCGCGGGTGACGGGCTTGCGGCGGCTCCAGTAGAGAGACTCTGGACGGCGATGCGACTCGGTCGTCAGCAGCTCCTGCTTCCAGAAAAGGTGCCTTCCGCTGATGATGAACTCTTCGCAGAGGTAACGGACGGTCTCTTTGCGGTGCATCGCTTTCCCTCCGATTGTCCGCGCAGCACGCGAGCGCATCTGAGCATATGCAACCTATGCGGCGCAAAGAAGCGTCGTGCGGGCGCCGGCCTCGGAGATCGTCTGAAGACGGGCCGCGGCTGACGCGGAAGACTGCTGATGACTTTTACAGAAGGTGCCCTATGGCGCCTATTCTTCTCTACCGATTGTCCACCGGCTACCATACATAGCATATGAAACCCTAACTCCCTAGCTGAAGATGAGCACTTGCGAGAGGGATTGAGGCTAGTGAAACAGATAGACCTTTCTTGTCGTGCTGATGGGTGTAGAAGCGTCTTCACTCGATTTAGGTGGTGGACCGTTCGCGGAACTGATACTGTCTTCGTCACTGACAGGTGGTTCGCGCTACTCCAGTGAGTGAAAAAAAAGGGGCCTTAAGGGCCCCCGATGCAACTCCCACCCTGTCGTTACCCCGAGATGGTGGGGGCGGCGGATTTGGGTTCCTTACGGAGGAGGCCCATCAGGCCGGCGGGCACCAGCAGCAGCGCTGGCAGCACGCCGAACAGGCTGATCGAGATGAGGATGCCGACGCCGCTAATGAGCAGCAGCCAGCCTCCCAGTTTCGGCTTAAGCTTGACCACGATGGCTCCGACGATGGCCAGCGCGGCAAACACGAAAGCCGCAACGCCAAGCCCGCTGATCGTCCCTGACCCGGATACGGCCTTGTCGACCGCCCCGAATGCCAACGCGAAGAATGCGCCGCCGAATGCCACGATACCTCCTATGAGTCCCAGCACAAATTCTGTCGTACGGCTCAACGATATCCCCTCAGTTCGTTCTATGTGTGTAGAAGTCTCTCGGTGCCCTCGTCTTCATCAGATGGCACTGGTGCGAACGGACATGCCGCGCTGCCTGCGCGCGGACCGACTCCTTTTCTGGTGCGTTTCCTAGTTCTTGCCTGTCCCTGAACAGCGCGGGCAGGTCACTTTCCTGTCGCCTCTGCACTGGTGGCACTCGTGTCCGTTCACCTTGCCGGAACCTCTGCACACCGGACAGTGAATCGTTCCGCTGCCGTGGCACGTGTTGCAAGTCGCGTAAGCGTCAAACTCTGCACACCTCGCAGTTACCGTGACCCTGCGGTACCCTATCCTCAGATCATATAGAGGAGTGTGGTTTGCGTGTCGAGGGTTGAACTGCGTAGACAATGGGAAGAACGAATTCGAGTCTTTCGGGC
>JAPNUP010000041.1 GCA_026627345.1 Bacillota bacterium
CCTTGGCCGGGGGAATTCACCTTCTTGCTGAGCACTCGCTCAATCTCAGCGATGAAGCTGTTGGCTGTCACCGGTGCACCGTTCCAGAAGGTGGCCTTCTTCATGTGAAAAGTATAGACTTTCCCGTTAGCACTGGTCGTCCAAGTGGCCAAGTCTGGCACCAGTTGATTGGTGGCGCCTTTGTAGGTGACCAGTTCGTTGAACATCTCTTCGACAGCGGTGTAAGAGATCGGGTCATAGGCAATGGCGGGATCGAGTGAAGGAAAGTTTTGCTGTAAATCCAGTGTAAGCGTTCCTCCGTGAACGGGACCCGCTGTACTTGTGGTCGCTGCATGCGCTCCGACCTGCGGCATGGTCATAGAAATGCCAGTCAAAGCTGCGACAGCTACGGCTGTCAGTGCGCGCCGCGTTTTCCGGTGTTTGGGTGATACGGAACCCATTATGTATGCCCCCTTTAGACACGAAAAGAGACGCGGACGGAAGGTGCCGCGCCTTGCTTTTATTTGTCACTAGAGTAGGCTTAGTTTGTATGATTGTCAATAGGGATAAAGGGCTTTAAAATAGGCAGGCGCGAAAGCTTGTTTTGATAAGAGGAGTTCGGGCTTCGCATGCCGAACAGAACTTTAAGGGACGGGAGCACGGTACTCTCTCACCACCGAGAAGGTGCTATGGTGCGCGTGTCGACCACTGTCGAGCGGTGATAGAAAAGCTGTCGATTTCCCGGGAAATCATTAAGTATTTCCCGGGAAATGTCGAAAGCACTCGACGAGTAAAAGGGGAATGTGTGACCATGAACGGAATAGGGCGCAGGGCGGATCTAACGGATGCGCAGACCCTTTTGAAGCAGTATTTTGGCTACGATACTTTCAGAGATGGACAACGCACGATCATCGAGAGTGTACTACAGGGACGAGATACGCTAGGCATTATGCCGACTGGAGGCGGCAAGTCGATCTGTTATCAGATTCCGGCTCTGTTGCAGGATCGCCTCACGTTAGTTATTTCCCCGCTGATTTCCCTGATGAAAGATCAGGTGGATACACTCGAGAGTCTCGGGATAGCGGCGACGTACATTAATAGTTCGCTGAGCGGGGGCGATGTTCGTGAACGCTTGTCTAAAGCCTCGCGTGGTGAATACAAGTTACTCTATGTAGCGCCAGAGAGACTGGAATCAGAGTCTTTTTTACAGCTTCTTCAAGGATTGCACCCGGCGATTGTGGCGATCGATGAGGCGCATTGTCTCTCGCAGTGGGGACATGACTTTAGGCCAAGCTATCGCCATATCGCTCAGTTATTGGACCGTCTCGAAGAGCGTCCGATCGTGACGGCTTTTACCGCCACTGCGACACCGGAAGTCGTGGATGATATCGTCGCGTTATTATCTTTGCGTGACCCCAGCGTGGTCGTGACAGGGTTCGATCGATCGAACCTCGGCTTTACTGTGGTGCATGGGCGAGATAAGCGGGACTATATTCTACAGTATTTGCAGGATCATTCAGGGCAGGCCGGGATCATCTACGCGGCGACACGGAAAGAAGTGGACGGGCTCTACGAGTTTTTGCGCAAACGTCGACACTCGGTGGGTCGGTATCATGCAGGGATGTCAGACGTCGAACGGAGTCAGAACCAAGAGGCGTTCCTTTATGACGAACTCAGTTTGATGGTCGCCACGAATGCGTTTGGCATGGGTATAGATAAATCGAATATCCGTTTCGTCATTCACTACAATATGCCGAAGAATATCGAAGCCTACTATCAGGAAGCTGGACGTGCCGGTCGCGATGGAGACCCGGGTGAATGTATCTTATTATTCGGCGCTCAGGATATCGTATTGCAAAAGTTCCTGATCGAACAATCCGTCACGACACCCGAGCGCAAGACTAGTGAGCTGCGCAAATTGCAGGCCATGGCCGATTACTGCCGTACGACACAGTGCTTGCGCGGGCATATCTTGCGGTATTTCGGTGACGAGGCGCCTGCACGCTGCGATCACTGTAGCAACTGCAATCAGGCGTTTGACTTACAGGATATTACGGTTGCGGCTCAACAGATTTTTTCATGCATCCATCGAACGAAAGAGCGCTTCGGCATGACGATGATTGCGGCGATTTTACGCGGTTCTAAGGACAAACGGTTGCTCGAATTCGGTCTTGACCGGCAAACGACCTATGGGCTCATGAAAGGACGGCCTGAGAAGGAGATTTTGGGCTGTATTCAGACGCTGATTGCGGATGGATATATCAAGATGACAGAAGGGCAATATCCTACCATGCGCCTGCAGTCCCGCGCCGTTGCCGTATTGAAAGGGGAAGAGACGGTCTATCAGAAGGTCGCGCAACGACAAACGGTGGACAGAGAGTCCGACGCCGAATTGTTTGAACAACTGCGTACCTTGCGGCGTGAGCTTGCCACGCGTGATCGCGTACCGCCATATGTCGTTTTCGCAGACAGCACCTTACATGCCATGGCCGCGATCTGTCCTATCTCGCGAA
>JAPNUP010000044.1 GCA_026627345.1 Bacillota bacterium
CGCATCTGTGCATCGATGGATTCCTCTCGTTGATTGTCTGAACTATAGCGCGTGTAGGCAACAGCACGCTTGGCTCCCATAAACGTATGCCTCCTTTATAGCTTATCAATGATTTCCCGTGGGATCTTGCATCGGGAATAAAAGGTCTCCAAAGGTTCTGATTCGCGGATCACTTCGCCTTCGGTCAGAAGATCGCAAGCGAAGCGATTAGCCTCTCGTTCATATTTCCCTGGCACCAGTAATGTTTGCGCCGTTAGAAAGTAGTAGTTCGTCCCAGGATGTAACACAGCGTGTCCTAATTCATGTGCGCACACAAAACGTTGCCATTCGCTTGTTAGGCCATTGCTGATGACAATAAAGCGTTGCCCGAGTGTCTTGCTATAGAGACCACGCACGGACTTGGGTAATTCGTCAAAGCGTACATGGATGCGCAGAGATGCGGCGATCTCATACGGACAGGAGGAGTAGTACCGCCTAATCAGCTTTCTTGTTGTTTTGGAATCGTACAAGCTTCACGTTCACCCTTTTGCACCAGGCCTACGGTGACTCATCCATTTTCCGTGGCCCTGGCTTACGTTTGTTCATTTGCTTTGCTTCCAAGAAGAGTTTTGTCAGTACGCCCTGTACCATCGCGCGGTCTTCCTCCGTGAGAGGAACCCCGTCGAACATCACTTCTTGTTGCGCCAACATCTTTTTTAAATCCCGTGTGGCCAATTTTCCCGTGTCTTCTTGTGCGCGATCAAGAAATCCGGCAGCCTGCATGAGCCGCTCGTAATCAGTCTCTAACCCGATCGCGAGTTTGCGCAGATACGCGGGGTTTGGAATGTCTCGTAACCCTCGCTCCACGCGTGATAAATAGGACACGCTGATCCCCGACGCGCCCGATAATTCATGAATGGAAAGTCCTAATTCCTCCCTCCTAGACTTGATAAAGGCGCCGAATTCTATGGCGTCTACCATTCCATTCACCCCCCTTGAGAGAAGTATAAATGATTCGTTGCCGTCAGGCAACAAATAATTGAAAAATGGTCTATTTGGATATTGCCGAAAGATACGCCCAGAATTATGATATTGCCACAAGGCAACGAAATGGGGTGCGGGGATGAAAATCTATTTGAATGATCAGGGTGTAGAGCGTTTTCTTAAAGAGAAAAGATGGTCCGGTCGTGATTTGGCACGAAAGCTTGGTGTGGCGCCAAGTACGATCAGTCGGATGCGTCGACATGAACGCAGTGTTGGTGGCTATGTGATGTCTGGACTCATGGAGATCACGAAGGGATATCTCACCTGCGAGGAGCTATTCGACGCTAAATCGAATGACGATTCCTCTTTGCAAACTCTGTTACACATATGTGGTGTACGCCAAGGGGTGAGAGAATGAGCGTGTGTCAAGTGACGGTACGTGTCATCGCGCACCCGGATCCAGAAGAAGCGCTTCGCGTTGTTGCGCAAGCGTTCTTGTCTGACTGGGAACGAACGAAAACGTGTGACGCCTCGCGGATGCCGAGGATTCAGTCAGACGGTTCAAGCCAGGAGAGTCAGGCACAGGTGTCCTAGGGTGAAATGCGCGGTGAGAAGGCAACAACACATAGACAGGGTGGTCGGTATTGTCCGCGTCGATCCTAGGTACTGCAAGACTGAGGGCAGGCTGCAAATGAAATCGTTTGGATGGACGATGGGTACGCAGAAAGCGGGTGACCCCGTGAGATGAGTCATCTGTTGCTGGACTCTGCCCCGCTTGTCGTCATTCCGGAGTTAGCTGTTTGCTTGGGGCTCAACGAAGCGATCATTGTCCAGCAGATTCATTACTGGATACAGGTCAATGAGCGGGCCAATCGAAATGCATCCGGTGGGTACTACTGGACTTATAACACGTACGAGCAGTGGGCAGAGCAATTTCCTTTCTGGAGCGTTAAGACGATCAAAAGAACGATCTCCCGATTAGAATCGGCGGGAATCTTGATTACGGGTCACTTTAACAAATCGAAAATGGATCAAACCAAGTGGTATCGCATCGATTATGGAAAATTGCCCACTTCCACACGGGAGACGGCTGACGAATCGGGTGGCCGCGATGGCAAACAAGTGGCCGAAAGAATTCATGCACGTGAAGGCTCTCGAATCCCTACGCTTCCAGATGATTCGCGAGAGCTCAGTAGATCGGGACAAGTTGACCCCATCGAGGTGTCCGCTAGCGTGGTCGCAGTCTGTGACCCGATCGATAGGGACAACTTGTCCCCATGCATAGGCCCAAATGAGCGTCGTTCATTGGGACGAGTTGTCCCCATCGAAGGGGACGAGTTGACCCACGCAATACCAGAGACTTACACAGAGACCAATACAGAGAGTCTATCCAGAGACGACGAACGGCACAGCACGCGAAGACAGGACGAGGCTTTGACACCAGAGGGTGAGCCTGCTGGTCAAGGCGATATAGGATTCATCGAGCAAATAGCGGCACCGCTGCTGCAACGGACTCAACTCAATGCAGAGGAAAAACGCATGCTGGTGGATCTCCTGGCTACAGGCGTATCGACGCATCACATGATCGAAGGGATAAGGCAAGCGTTCGATGCATACAAGCCGCGGTATGCAGGTGATCGGATCTACAAGTTGACCTATTGTCGTCTGCCTATCCTACAGGCGGCAGGCGTCTACTCCGTGGATCGATCCGGTCGGTCTGGCCAAGCGGCGAAGGGGTCGGGTCGAGGCGCCTCTTTGGTGCAACCGGACAAGTACGAAAAATTCTGGCAGCGCTACCGAGAACGAGATGGACCAGAGAGCCATGGTGCGCACAGGGTGCAACCGGGTAAGTACGACCGCTTTTACGCGGCCTACCCAGAGCTAGGGAGGAAACCAAATGCCGAATCGACCGATTGAACTGACGCATCCGAAGTATTCAGAAGAACAGTGGTCGGCGCAGAACCGACTGACGTGCGAATGGGTGATCGAGCAAGGTGCCATGCCATATGTGGCTGTCCATCGGGCACTTTGCGAACTGTACGCATGTGGTGACTTTGCCGATGTCGAGTCGTTTACAGCCTACGTATCGAGTCGATGGGGTAATCGCTTATGGCAGGCTTTTTGTGCCTGTCCAGTTGAGACGGCGCAAACAGGGGGGATGGGCGATGAGAGGTAAATCTGTTTACGCGATCGTGTATCCGGATCGAGTGCGCAGTGTGCGTTCGGATTTGCCTGTTGACGCCTTGTGTGCGCTGATCCAACAGGGACTCGATCTGATGACGAGTCTCGAGATCGTAGTTCCCGAAATCGAACTGTGGATGCAGCGAGAGGGATGGTGGCATCCCGTTTTGGCAAGGGCGGGGAGAAGGCCCATGGTTGAACTGCGTGCGATCAAAAACGCAGCGTTGCACAAAGAGGATCAGCATTACGTGCAACTCGGAAGTCAAGTGATTCGACTGTATCGATCCTGGATCGTACAAAGGCACCAGCTAGAGGCGACATGCCGTATGCACTTCTTGTCGACTGAAAAGTACGGAGGTCACATCGAGAAGTCCCGCTATGAAGAGCTGGTGGAAAAAATGGCGTTTGTCGATGAAATTGTCGAAGCCTATTGTGACCGGCCCCTGATACTGGTGTTCACCTATCTGGTCAAAGACAGCCTGACTTCGACGAAAATTGCGGATTTGCTTCACTACTCACCCTCTACGGTCCATCGGTACTGGCACCAGGTGAAAAGGCAGATCGGGTACGGAATCGAGAGCCGGTTTAACCCGGACCAAGTGGCTGCCCTCCTCACGAAGACTTCGCGGACAAGTGGGAGGAGCGCGCCATAAGGGCAAAGGCGTGCGAGTGTCTCTGAGAAGGTTTCTAGTCGATGGAATCACTGTCTACCAGGCCAAAGGTCAACTCCACCAGGACCTCTGGGGCCATCTCGCGTTCTTGCGCCAACTCTTGCAACCGGGCTAACGTTTCGACGCTGACGGCCCAGTCGACGCGCTCCACAATCCGTAGGCCACCGGGGCGTTCGGCCAATGTAAACTCCTTTTCGTGCGTTACGATCCGATAGGCCTCTAGATCGATCAGGATAAACGGATGTGCCAGCACAAAGGCCAGAGGTACGTTGATCGCAAAGTGGCGTAAGAAAGGGATCAAGGCGCGACTGGCGTGCCCTTCGTAGTGGTTGCGAAAGTGATAGAAGTGTACGATCGCAGACGCCGTGTACACGGTCGCCTCGAGGATAGGATCACTGTCGAAGGCATCGTCTAGCGGCTGTAGCAGGATCAAATCAGCTGTATGGCCGATTTGCGCAAGCAGTGCCAACTCCTCATCGGTGCTTTGACAGCGGCTGTACAGATGTCGCACTCGTTCTATGAACACTTCCTCAAACATCGGGCATGCCTCCTCTTTTTACGCAGTGTAGAACAAAAGGAGAGACGATCCTTGTCATTTCACTGTCATCCGCTTGCATGTGATCAAGCCGGTGACAGTGAAATGACAATTTGGCACGTCTTTTTGGCGTTACAGTCGCTTCGAAGAGGTAGACACAAGAAGGAGGGAAAGCCATGCATCGCCCGTCTGTCTTCGCTCCACATACCAAACGATCCGCAATGAAAAAAAGGAGGTTTCACCATGCAGACATGGATTTCACGAACCTACACCGCCGTCATCCCCGTGGTCGTACCCGTCCTTATCGGCAGTGCCACGCTGCTTGTCGCGCCGTTGGCCCACGCGGATACCGGCACGATTCCGCCTGGCATGCACCCATTTATCGGCTCCGGCGGCGAGGGCGCCACTAGTATCTTCGCGATCATCCAGTCGGTCGCGTCAAACGTCGTGATGGTCATGGAGATCATCGTTGGCGCCGTGGTACTCGGATTTTTCTACCTGGGTATCGTCAACTTTATCCGTGGCTCGCGGGTGGCCGATCGTCGGACAGAGGGTAAGACGCAACTGATGTATGCGTTTATCGCAGCCGTTTTGCTTGGCATGGGAGCGGTTCTCTTGAGTGCGCTGTATGCGTGGGGACAATCCATTCATGGATAGGGAGAGATGCCTATGCTCGATGTACAGTCCCCCATTCCACTGACAGAAGGTGAAAGTTTAGTCTTTGGCGTGACGACCAAACACGCCGTGCACTTTGTCATCGGACTTCTTGTATCGAGCCCAGTAGCCGGCATTGTCGCTGTTTGCTCCCCTCTTTTTCACTTGTCGCCTTGGTCGGGGATATTGGTGAGCTTTTTGCTCGGAGGCGCCTTTGCCGTTGTACCCTTTAAAGGCCGTACGCTCTCGGAGATCGGGTGGCTGTCTGTGCGCTATGCCATGCGGCCGAAGACCTTGCTGTATGACCGGTACGATCGTATAGCGGCACACCGCTGGGAAGAGAGTGCGCGATGATAAAAACGTTCGTCTATCTAGGAATCGGACTTGTCGCACTTCTGGTTTTGCTCATCTGGCAGCAGCGCAAACAGCCGACAAGGACTGATCGAGGAGAGGTTGCAAGACGGCGCAGGCGCGTGTCGAAAGCGACTTTGCAGCACTTTTTACCATTTCAAGGGTTTGACCCCACAGGTGCCATGATCGTCTCCGGGCGCTTTCGTCGAATGATTCGAGTGGGCGATCACAATCTGTATGCGATGACCACTGAGGACATTCAGGTGTTACGAGATCGCTTTCGTGACATGATCAAGCACCTGGATCACCCCTTTCAACTCTCCGTGCAGGCTCGGCGTGCCAACTATACAGACTTTGTTCGCTACAGCGAGCAAGTGATCACCGAGACGGCTAAGACGTACACGCAGGAAGGATTTTCGGTCTACACGTCCGCTCTTTTGGGGTATCTCCAACAAGAAGCCGCCAAGCCTCGTACGGATCGCGAGAACCTTATGATCGTCGGGGTGGTGCCGAAACTCACGGGAGAATCCAAACCGTCACAACTGAGTCGCTTGGTACGCGAGCAAGGCCTAGTCGAAAGCGGTCTGACACAAATGGGACTGTCCTATGAGGTAGTCGACTCGATTGCGGCGGTTGAGATCATCCAAAACTTTTTTAACCGCGAACGGGCGATGAGTCAACGGTACCGAGACGCCTACGCACGCCGGACGCACGCCCCCCATGTCACCGGAAAAGAGGTAGAAACAGACGATGTGGCTATGGCAACGAAAGTCTAACGCGATGCGAACGAAAAGGAAAACAGGCTTCAAACAGTTGCCCACAGGCCCCGACCAAAAAATAAACACAAAAAGACGACACGTGGTCGTGCACGATGCAGACCCCGCTGTCCTGGGAGAGTTCGCGCCGACCTTGCACGATCTCATGACGGTCATCGACGGCATCGATGTGCGACCGTCTGAAATCTATGTCTCGCCGAGTGGCTTCACGAAAATCTACTACATCACCGGGTTGCCGTCGATCATCCAGTTTGGGTACCTGAATCGGTTCTTTCGTCTTGGTGCGGATGTCCATGTCAGCTTGCACGTAGAGCCGACCGACTCGGCACGAGCCATTTCTCGTCGCACCAAGATGATGACGCGCCTGCAAGCAGAGATCCAACAAGAACATCAGGCAGGAACCAACAAGCAAATCGCGTTTCATGAACAAGAATATGCCTTGCTCGAACGCGAGCGCGAAGATCTACGACTGGGCGAGGAGCGTATGTTTTACGTCACACTCATGCTCGCTGTCAGCTCACCCGATCGAGAGGAATTTCTTCAGGCATGTGATCGAATCGAGCGTGAAGGCTTTACCGGTTTTCTCATTCGCGAGGCCTATAAGGAGCATGACATTGGCTTTCGATCGGTCGCTCCATTAGGTGAAAACGCGCTGCGCCATCCCATTGAGATGACCAGTTCCGCCTTAGCGAACGCCTTTCCCTTTACCAATAGTCGTTTCTCCCATGAGTATGGGGTGCCGATTGGCGTCGATTTCTCGTCTGGCCATCTCAATCGCTACGATGCGTGGCACCAGCAGCTCGTCAATGCGAGTCTGGTGATGGTCGGCGTAGCCGGGTCAGGCAAATCCTTTTTGCTAAAAGGGCTCGTCGCACGCAGTGCTGCATTTGGCGTACGCCATGTGATCATCGACTATGAAGGGGAATACACGGGGATTGTAAAAGCGCTCGGAGGGGTATCCTTGCGCATTGATGAGCGCAGCTCGCACCGGTTCAATCCGTTTGAACTCGAAGAGGAAGAGGAACTCGTGGACGGGAGCGTCCACCGGTTCGTCGATGTGCGGGAAAAAATCGCGGAAATGGAACGCCTCATCGTGACCATGGCCCAGCTACACGCGACCGACTTGATGGACGGGTATACAGCCGCCTCGATCAACAATATCTTGCAGACGATGTACGAACAAGACTTTGGCTTCACGTCTGATCCAGATAGTCTGTACGACACGCAAGATACGTTTGTACGCGACGGCGATCGTCTCATTCGCCGGACGAAACGACCTCAGCCGCGTTTTTCGGATTTTTACCACCGACTCACCGAAGCATCGACGGACGATGCGCGCTTGCAGGAACTTGCCATGCGACTGCGTCGGTTTCAAGCCGGAGGCACAGAAGGGATGTTTGACTGCTACAGCACGGTTGAACTCGAAGAGGTGCCGATTGTCCACTTTGACTTGTCGAGTCTGTCTGAAAAATCCTTGGCCCGCCAACTCGGCATGCAGGTGATGATCGAATGGACCGTGGAGAAGTTTATCAAAAAGCACGTCCACATCAAAAAGCGCGTGGTGATCGACGAGGCACAAAAGATGCTCACCACGCCGGATCACGCGCAGTTTTTAGAAGATGTGTTTCGCCGCATCCGCAAGCGCTCAGGGTCAGCTGTTGCGGCGAGTCAGGATTTTGGTCAATTTGCCCGCAACGAACACGGGCGTGCGATTATCCAAAACAGCGCTACCAAGGTGCTCTTAAAGCAAGACAAAAATGACAAAGTGGCCGTCATGGAAATCTTCGGGCTTGAGGAGCGGGAGTTTGACGAGCTGATGGCCTATCGGCATGGGCAAGGTCGATGGGTCGTTGGAGGCGAGGTTTTTTATAATCAACTGGAACCGTTCGCGGATGAGTACAACCTGTTTACCACCCGTTTTGTGGAGTCAGAACACCAGCTAGCGAACAGACAGGGCGTGATGTTGTGAGTTGGTTTGTGAACCTCGTTGTCAGTCTTTTCACCACCATTTTGCAAGGGTTTTCCTCGCTGTTGTTAGAAGCTGGACTGACGATCAAAAATGTGATTGCCGACAACATGATGGCTCATGCCGATGTGCCGTTTGGCTCGGGCACTTGGTTTGACGTGCTGCCAGCTGGGCGAAACGAGACGGTCATCCATACTTTTATGGGACTTTTTTGGGTGCTTGGCTCGGCCGCTTTGGTGATCGCCTTGTACGCGATGATCGCTCGTATCGCCGGTGCGAATCGGTCTTCGGTGAAACGGGAGCGACTGCGCACGGGTGCCATCGAGATGGTCGTCGCTGTGGTGCTGCTTTTTGCAGGTGAGCGACTCGCCGTCTCCATTACACAGGTGTTTTACGACCTATCTATGGGCGCGCTGAGCCTTGGAGCGACCAACGTGCCGAATTTCTCGTTGCCCAGTGAGTCTGGGAATCAGATCGCAACCTTTTTTAACGCTGTCGTAGCGTTTATTCAAGTGGTGATGGCGGTGGTGCTGTATGTGATGTATCAGTTTCGCGAGTTGTTTCTCGACGCATGGGTGATTTTCTTTCCGGTAGCGATGGTCGCTTATGCGCATGAAAAGACGCGCGGGATCACGCGCCTGTGGTGGACAGAGTGGGTGTACCAAATGGCAGTGCCCTTCGGACAGTCTTTGGTGTTTTCCTTTAGTTACGCGATGGTGAACCCACATGATACAGCCGCTCTTGGTGTCGCAGATATCTTTACGGCACTCACGGGGGTGATCGGGTTTATCGCGTCGTCTGTCTATGTGAGAAAGCTGGTGGGGATCGTGGGGCAGGCATTTGATGCGCCGATGATGGGAGCGACCCCTGGTGGCATCGCGGCGGTGGCGACCGGCGCTCTAGCAGGTGACGCAGTGGCCGGCGCCGGCATCACAGCGCTTGGCAAAGCGTACGGCACGGTGGGCAAAGCGGCTTTTCGCACGGTAGACAAGGGGTTTTCCACGAAGGCACGCGCGGCAATCGATCGGGCGCCGGAAACGCACGCTGGAATGATTCGAGAAGGTGCCACACTCGATGACATCATGAGTCACCACGTGATGGCCGCGCGCGGAGCGGATCCACTGCAAGAAGCTGGGGGATCAGGGCTCGAAGGGGTGATCAAGGGGGCTAGAGGGACGACGGCGGGTGTCAGGAGTCCAGTCAATCGAGCGCCGCGCGCTCGTGTCACCACGAATTCTGGGTTGCGTGTGCCCTTACCACTGGGTGCATCCTCTCGCACCCTCGGGGCCATTTCAGGACTCTCGCAAGGCGTAGGAGAAACGATCGGCGGCAGTCACATGGCCAAGTGGGCACAAACGAAATGGGACGGCGTGCAAAATGAAGGGGGAATTGTTCGACGGGGTGTCGATCACGTCGCGCCGATTGTCAGTCAAGCCGTACAGTCAAAAGCAGGCCAAGCGACAGTAAACGGAGTGGCGGCTGCCGCAGGCAGTGTCGCGTCAGCTGGGGTAGCTGCGGGATCGTTTCTTTTCACAAGAGATCCGCAGCGTCGCATACAGCGAAGCCAGGCCGCATATGCACATACCTCTGCGGCGGTCGCCAGGGTAGGATCGGCGTCGATGGCGTACCAAGCGAATCGGGCACAGCGGATGCAGCGCATGGAGGAGACGCGCGGGCACCTCAGGGAGTTAATGTATGACCATGTGGCAACGCAGCGTATGGGCAATATCAACCCGTATCCGTATCAACCGGCTGATGAACAGTGGCCAGAAGGCACTTTTACGGGGCTGACACCGGCGATGACCCGCTATACTGAGGCAGAACAAGGCTTATCTCATGCGCTGCAGACGATGTACCGAGCAACCGGCGGACAAGGATCGATGCAGCGGGCCCAAGAGGAGATCAAGCGGTACCAGCGCCACTGGGATGAAGAGCGACATGTTCCCGATTTGCATGAGTTGCCAAAGCCAGTACAAAGTGCTTATCAGGACGCATTTGCCGCCTATCGCCCGTACCGGGAAGATGTAGCCGCGAGAGGCCGCGTGCAAATCGGGCGCGTACAGATGACCGCGCCTCATGAGGAAAAGAGGAAACAGGATCTCGCACGCGCGCAAGCCTTTTTGGCAGACGCCCGGGCGTCGATCTTGGCGAGAAAATAGAGCCACACCTCAAAAAGTCACCTCTGTTTTACGGCCACGCCTTTCGTGGCTCGCTTTACAATGGAGATCAGGAGGTGTTTTTTATGTGGCATTTTCTTGTGACGGTATGGAACAACTCGTATCACGACACCCCGTGGTGGGGGATTGTACTGTCGCTTGGCGTTACCGTTCCTTTCGTACTGATTCTCGTTGCGTGGGTAATTGAGGTGCCGATCGGCTTTTTGTATGCCCTGTTTGTGTGGAACCCAGAGCGGGATCAAAGAAGGCGCCGTGAGAAGCTACGGGCACTGGAGCAGGCAAGGCATCCGGAGATCGGGCAGGCCCGAGAACGGTACCGGATATCGCGTGAGGCGATGCTTCGGACACTTCAAAA
>JAPNUP010000052.1 GCA_026627345.1 Bacillota bacterium
TCCGCAGACGAATACTTTCCTTCGCGGATTCGTTCAAACCCGAACAGATCCTGCAAGCGAATCCGTTCCGACGTGAGGCAGCATTCTTCCGCCAAATGCGGTGGAATGAACGTGACGCCAGAGGGTGTGCCGAGCACCACATCACCGGGCAGACAGATCGCGCTGCCAATCGTACAGGGAATATTGATCCCGACTAACGTGACATCGCGAATCGGCGTGGGATCAACGCCGCGATAATAGGTTTGCAGATGCTCAATCTCGACAATCTGCTGCAAGTCCCGAATACCGCCGTAGATCACTTGGCCGCGCTTGGTGCGCGCCGCAATCGTCGTCGAGAGGTTTCCACCAGAAAAGGTCCCTTCGTAGATCTTGTCGAACATGTCTACGACCACCACGTCATTTTCAACCAGAGAGTCGATCACCCAAACGTTGAAAAAACCGTGGCGCCCTTCCTTTTGCTGCCCAAACTCCAGCAGATAGTCGTGAAGGTCGGGACGTTTTGGCACCATCACGGCAGTCACGGCACGCCCCACGAGAATCCGGTCTGTATGCACCATTTTCATGGAGCCATCAAACTGAAACTTGTAACCTTTATGCTCGAGAACCGACCAAGCTTCTTCATTGGTCACCTTTTCCATGCGCTTTAACACGTCATCTGATACGCGCGGTCTACCATCATCCATGCGCTCGCCCTGCCACAGAGGCGTCATTTGAATGACGTCTTCACGATTGTAAAATTGCATCTATACCCCTCCTAAAATGGAGCCAACCGCTTGCCTTTTCAAAGCAGCATGCTGCCTCCGTCAGCGCGAATCGCCGCGCCCGTGATAAACTCACTCGCATCGTCCGCCAAGAAACACACGATGTGCCCGATATCAGCAGGTGTCCCGACGCGCCCCAGCGGAAACTTGCGCAAACCCCGCCGTCTGGACTCGTTAGACACCGCCTGTGCTGGCACGATCGGCCGCGGTTTGCCCGACTTCTCTCCGACATGCACCGCTCCAGGCTCAATGACATTCACAGTAATGCCGTACTTGCCAAGCTCTATCGCACTCTCTCGCGCCAGCATCTTGATGCCGCCTTTGGTTATCGCGTACACGACATCGAAATCGGTCGGCCGCTTGCCATGCACAGACGAGATGTACACGATCCGACCCCCACCCTGGCGTTTCATCGGTGCGATGGCAGCTTGCGTGCAGAGAAAGTAGCCTCGTAGGTTGACGCCCATCACCCTGTCATAACCCGCTTCGTCGTAATCGGCGAGGCCCAAATTGAGCTGGGCGGCCGAGTTATTGACGAGAATATCGAGTCGCCCAAAGGTTTGCAGCACCTCGTCCACCATATCACGTACTTGCTTCGCGACGGAGACATCAGCGCGCACCAGCAATCCTCTGACGCCTTGCGCCTGCACCTGCTCCAGCGTCGTTCGGGCGCCTTCTTCACTACTGTGATAATTAATCGCGACGTGCACCCCTCGCGCAGCTAGGGCGAGAGCCACCCCGCGACCAATCCCGGTGCCAGCTCCAGTCACCAACGCCACTTTGCCTTGCATACCCACTCACCTCCTTGGCCCGTCTTGCACCCAGCCAATGCGTAGGAGCTCGCTGCCCTTACGCGATAATGACACAAGCGCCGATCCCGGAGTCACGGCAAAGCCCGTTATTCGTCTCGTCAGTGGTGGCCCGAGCGCTCCCTGTCACCGTCTAACTTCTTCATCTTGTGATCCATGTAATGCAGCAAGAAGCCGCCATCCAGGCGAACATCCGCACCGTTTAGGTAGCGTGCCTCATCACTGACCAGAAATCCGATCAAGTGCGCCAAGTCATCCACGGTTCCCAACTGAGCAGACGGCACTTTCGTCTCATAATTCACATAGAGATCGGAGATATCGCTGGCAAAGCGCTCATCATCCCCTGCGATTGGACCCATCTCAATCACATTCACCCGAACGCCATGCCGACCCAGAGAGAGTGCAGCCTCGCGACACAGCATTTTGATCGCACCTTTGGCAATCGAGTATAAAAAGGCGGATCCGGTAGGCTTTTCATCGTGAATCGAACTCACATACAGGATCTGTCCCTGTTCACGAGCGGCCATCTGCGCACCGATGTGCTGCGTGCAGAAAAAGGCCGACTTGACATGATCGTCCACTGCAGACTGAAACTGCTCCTCGGTACAGAGCTCCACAGGGACGCGAACCACCTGTTCGGGATTGTGGACCAAGACATCAATGGGTCCGAGCGCCTGAACGACTTGATCGGTGACTTTTTGCACAGCTTCCAGACTGGTAAGCGGACCCGATGTCCTCATCGCTGTGACGCGCGATGCATCGATAGCGGCCGACTGATTCGCACTCCTTGGCGCGGAACTGGCATCGTGCAATGCCAGCGCATAACCGTCCGCCGCCAATCGGCGCGCCACAGCTTGCCCAGACGGCGAACTGGCATCAGTAATGAACGCCACTTTGTACAGTTTGTTCACCGAATCCCCTTCTTCCCCTAACTCCACAGCCGATCATGCGACCATTCCTCATCCCACTGATCTGTTGGCTCCCACATGCCTTGAATGTTCGGATGCAGGTGAGCCGCGATGACGTCATCTTGCAGACTCTCGATGCCAAGACCGGGTGTGTTTGGTACTTGAATGTAGCCGTTTTGCACGAGCGGTTTCGGCAACCCGGTTGCTATATCATCCCACCACGGGACATCGACACTGTGGTATTCGAGCGCCAGGAAGTTTTCTGTCGCGGCCGCACTATGTACCGCCGCCATGCATCCAATCGGGCTTTCCGCCATGTGAATCGCCATCGAGACACCATACTCTTGCGCCATATCGCCGATCTTTTTGTTTTCCAGTATCCCTCCGGACGTCAAGACATCCGGATGAATCACCGAGACACCGCCTGACTCGAGCAGCGGGCGAAAATTCTCCTTCAGAAAAATATCTTCTCCCGTACAAATAGGTGTGGTGCTCGCTTGCGACAATTTGACGTACTGCTCCGTCATCTGCCAAGGAATCATATCTTCTAGCCAAGCCAGATTGTACTTCTCGACCCGACGAGCCAGCTTGATGCAATCATCTACGCCGATGTGCCCGAAGTGATCGATTGCGAGCGGGATCTCGTATCCAATCACAGAGCGTACATCGGCCACGTAAGCTTCCAGAAGATCAAGCCCTTTTTCAGTGACGTGGATATGGGTAAACGGATGGGCGATATTGTACAGATCATAAGACCGATTGCGCGCCAGTCTGCGCTCGGTCGGATCAGCGCTTACCGAGCGGTGTCCTGTACGCATCTCATCAAGCAAACCACCTGGGGCGCAAAGCGTTCCCGGTTCATGAAGCAGCAATCCGATACCCAGATCCATCTTTAAAAACGTGTAACCGAGTTCCATGCGCTTTTTCAGCGCTTCTCCCATCGCCTTGCCCGTATGCTTGCCTTGGACATCTGTATCGCAGTACATCCGGATGGCGTCGCGAAACTTGCCGCCTAGCATTTGATACACCGGGACGTCATACGCTTTGCCAGCCAGATCCCATAATGCCACCTCGATCGCCGACACGCCGCCGCCTTGCCTGGCATGACCGCCGAACTGCTTGATGCGCCTGAAAAGCTTATCGATCTGACACGGATTCTCACCAAGTAACCGGCTCTTCAGCATCAGCGCATACGTCTTACTGGCCCCGTCTCGAACTTCGCCATATCCCACCAGTCCCTGATTGGTGTAGACTTTCATCAGGCTACAGTGCATCGGCGCGCCCGCGATATCGGCAAAGCGAATGTCGGTAATACGGAGCTCGGACGGACTCGAAAAGGTACGTACGTGCGCCAGTGTTTCCTCATAGCGTGTGTCCATGACGATCACTCTCCTTCACAGTCCCTCGATCACAACATCTGCCGCATCCTGCCCCAAACTCCCTCGATATGGCGACGATAAGTCTCCTTCACGCTGTCCAGATCACCACTTTGCAGCGCGTCAATCAGGCCGCGATGCCCCTTAGCGATGACCATGAGATCCGCAAAATACAACTGATTGGTGATCGACACAAATCTCGTCGTCTTTTCCTTGATCCCACGCCACACGCCGAGAATCTGTCCATTTCCATACCGCTCGTAAAATAGGCTGTGAAACGCCAGATCCAGTTCAATAAAGGCAAACACATCGTCTTTTTGCGCCACCCGGCACATGGACTCATAAAGTTCATTGAGCTTCGCCAGATCCTCCGCCGATAGCTGTGGCAACATACGTTCCAATACATACAATTCGATAAGTTCACGTAATTCATAGACCTCACGCATCTCAGACAACGAGAGATGCGCCACTGTCGACCCTCGGTTCGGCTCTGCCTTAAGCAAGCCTTCATGCTTGAGTCGTTCGATCGCCTCTCGCACCGGCGCCTGACTGACGCCGAAAGAACTCGCGATGTCCAAGATAATGAGACGGTACCCTGGATGATACTCGCCACGCATGATCGACTTCTTTAGCGTGGCGTAGACACGTTCTGCAAGCGACCCTTCCCGGGACTCATCCAGTCGCTCCCCCTCCCGTTCCTGTGGCTTACCACTATGTACGAGAAACGATTTGACTCACGCCATACGTCCCCGCCCAAACATTATCGATAATCTTCTCGATAATGAAAGAATACGCTTTCAATACTTTGCGGTCAATGGGCTTAGCGTTTCTGATATGTTACAGGCGAGATGAACTAGGCCGTCACGAATCGCCTTTGCGGCGCAGTTCGGAAAGGGGGTAAAATGTCCCGCGCCAGTCAATGCCACCGCGATACCCGGTCAATAAAGCTGCTCGCACAAGGATACCGCCAAACAGGCTTGCCGCAAACGGCAACGTCAACACGAGCCAGCGGCTGTAATCAGTAAAGCGCAAGGACGCAAGATACAGCATCGCAGTCAAACACGCGGTGTACACCGCCAACCACTCTGTCGCCCCGCGCAACCAGAATAGCTCTGCAAAAGGTCCCACATAGACCAAAGCATACGGGATCATCGCGGTCATTAATAACGAGGGCGAATACAGAAATAACGCCAGTGTGTTTTTCTCCAGACCGCGCGCCATCGCAGACACTGACGGGTACCAGCGTACGCGTGCAAAATGGCGCGCCGGACAGAAAGCTTGACGAAAGCCTGCCCGTTTGAGGCGTTGACCGAGACGGATATCCTCGTCCGGTCGGCGTTTAATCGCCTCGTGTCCGCCCACCGACTCATAGGCACTGCGACGTACGAAGTTGCAAGCGCCCATGCCTATGAACGCTCGACTACGCGGATTGCTCACCTTCTGTGGTCGAAACGCGAGTGTAAAGTTCAACAGAAAAAACGCGATCAGCGCCTTTAGCGTCAGACTAGGTGCATCGATTTGCGGCGTCACGACAAGATGGTCGGTCATGTTGGCCCGTGCATAGGTAACCATGCGTGCAACTGCGCTTGGCTCGAAAATCACATCAGCATCGGTGAACAAAAGCCACTCGCTTTGCGCATGCATAGCTCCTGTGTAAAGCGCATGATTTTTACCGAGCCACCCGTGCGGCAACGCCTCGATGTCGACGACTCGTATCTGAGATCTGCGAGCCGCCACTTCACGCATGCGCTCGCCTGTATGATCGGTGGAACGATCGTTGATAGCGACAATCGCGCAGTTCGGGTAGGTCTGAGACGCGAGTTGTTCGAGCGTCTGTACGATCGTCTCTTCCTCGTCGCAAGCAGCCACGATGATCGTCACCGCAGGCGGGGCCTTTGCGCCTTGCTGCGACAAAGACTCCGGAAGATACGCAACGATCAGCAGCGACGGCAGGTTGGACACGGCTTGCCACGTCCAAAAGATGGCCAATGCATAGGCAAGCCACAACAGCATCTTCTACACCTCGCTATGAAATTGGGACAGACATGGAATTGGGGAAAGTATAGCATAGCTCCAGCGCACAAGCCTTGCGGGTTCTGTAACCAGCTCGCCCGATCTACCGTCTAATGCGTAGTAACTAGTCGGTATGCTCGCTCGGGAGGACGCGTTATTGTGAACATCAAGATTTTACTTACAGGCCTCACCCTTGCCTTCGCCACGACCTTGGGCACAACAGCGAATGCAGAAACGTCAGCAACCACGCAAAATGTCTCGCCCCTCCCTTCACGCACCTGGCTGGAGAGTTATCCTGCGCTCTTGCACTATGCCGATATGCCCTTACTCGTTCCCGCCTTTGGTAGCATGGCCGAGATCGGAGCTTCTTTGGCATTAGCCGGCACGGAAGTCGATGTCAATCGCGATGGCTATCAGGTGACGCTCGGCCCAGTGGCGTCTCTGCCGCCTTGGACCGCACAACAACCGATTGTAGATGAGGCAAGGACTGCGTTCACGTTCTCAGGTGCCAAGGCGACACCCAACCTGGCCACCAGTCTCTATTTTGAATTGCCAGCCAATGTAGATTTCGATCACCTTCCCGGTCTGCCAGTTCCATTGCAACGTGGCATCACTGGCTATCTGACCTACTTTCGCAATATCACAGGCAACGGTGGCAATAGCACGACCTTGACCTGGAAGGTCGGCGACTATCTCTATCAAGTCAGTGTCCCGATCGCAGCCGGGACAGGAGGACGGCAAGCGGCACTTCGGCTTGCGCAGCACATGATCCCACTCACTCCAGGGGGCGTCCAAACCCTGATTGCCAAGCCCTTTTCGGCGACCGTTACCACTATGAGCCAAACGCCGGTCACCTATACTGACACGGTTACACTAGGACTTGCCACATCCACACTGGCGAAGCGCCTGAACGAGACCTTACCCACCACAGACGGCACCATCTATCCGCCTTATCAGGCAGGTGTCTACCACGGCGTGGGCCGCGGCTTCATTTGGCGCGCCGAGATGGCAAAAGTGAAGGCCCCGTCCACGCAGCAGGTCTACACGCTATCTGCCGTTCACGTCTCGGGGCCCGCGCATCCCGGCGGAACAGTGGAAATCAGCGGCACGATATCGCCTGCCCCACCGACCGGTACGCAACTGGCGATTAATTGGCCGATGCACGGGCAAGATGCGGCTGGGATGGTGCATACGTATCCTGCCAACGATCCCCTGCCGTGGTGGGGGACACCGTATAACGAGTCCTTTTATCCATTGCCGTCTGTACATCTGCAAGGCACGCATTTCACCGCCACCGCGCCGGTCCCCGAGGCCCTCTACGATCAGGGTGTCGGACCGTCTGCCGTGAATCGCTGGCGCGTGCTGACACCCGGGTTGTATCACCCGCAAATCCTCATGAACACTTCGCCAAGCAACACGGTGAACATGCAGGTCCGCTTGCTACCCGGCACCACACCGATCAGCCCCGCATACCAACAGGGGCCGTATCTGATACAACCAGGCTCGTTGCCGCCCGTGGCGGCTTACAATCTAGCGTACTATGGTCTCGGTGAAGGGACTGATCCGACAACCGTGCCGCTGTTACTGCCTGCGTGGGCCACAGGCGCCCTTGATCCGTACAATGTGATGGGGGATTTTCATTTCCCGCTGACAACGCTACAAAATGTTCCTGGGGGCTATGCCGCCATTCAGTTTCAAGGCGACATCAATGAGCGCGGTGGTCCTCGTCCGAAGCCCTGGCCTGCTGATTTGTCGCAAGCGGCGCTTGTGGTATTTGGTGTGAAAGACGCGCCGGATCCCTACGCTTTAGAACTAGTTCACGCAAGCGCACAAGCAGTCTCGATAGGATCGCTGAGCGGAACGATGTACGAACTACCTTCCGGCACACTAGTCACCGTGAAGATCGACGGCGTCTTGTATGGCATCTTCGCAAGCCACCCGGCTACGCCTGCTGATGCGATGGGGATGGCGCGCAGCCTGACTGAGATCAACGCGAGCGCCCCCACCCGTCCAGCGAATGCCGTGCTGCTTTATGCATCACTGCTGCGCGCGGCTGCACGCAACGATGACCCCGGCCTGCCGGATCCATATAGCTCGCTCTGGGCAAGCACGCAAACAGATCCTCACCGAACACCGCAAGAGCGTCGTCTGGACCTCATGTTGTCACACTGGGCGAGCGTACAGGCACATGTATTGTCCGTACAGGACTCAGTCGTGACCGTCTCGTTCACCGGCTTACCTGAAGGGTCAAACGCTGACGCGTCAGTAACGGCGCGCATCCAAGTGGATCCTACAGGCGCTTTGCACCTATTATCGACGGCACCTGTCTCCTACACAGAATCAGCAAAGGATATCTTCGGCACTACGCTAACCCCTGCCAAGTCCTTGCCAATTGTAACGGGAACTACAGGGCGGGCCAACGGCGGATCGCAACTTCCGGTTGTACTCGTCCCATTTACCTCCGGCGTGCAGATGAATGAATTCGCACATGCGCCAACACGTGTATGGGCCCCAATTCCAGCTGCAGCGGCGAGTCGGATGGCTGCCTACCTCTATCCGGTTGCCCCGCAAGAGTGGGGCTACGTGGTGGCTCCGCGCGGTCTGAAGGGCACGGCGATCGTCGGGGCCGATGGCAGCAATGCGCTAACGCTCAGTGGGCCAGATGCGTCTGTGATGTTCTCTCATGCGGGGGGATCCCTACCGATGGCCGAGGGCGCGGCGGCACCTTATTTCCCAGCCGCAGGTAGAGCTGTGGCCCAGCAAATGGGCTCTAGCCTGGCCCCATTCGAACAGGCACATGCCTATCTGATTGACCACGCCACTGTTCGGTATGAAGACCGCCAGAGGGTGGCACTATTGGCTTACAGCAATACAGAGGGTCGTTCCGTCTACGGCTATGCCTACTACCAACCGACGTACATGGGTGCATTCAATCTCGGCTCACAATTTGATTTTGTCACCGGTCGTGCAGATCGCTCACTCGCGCCATATGTCATGCAGTCCGCACTAGGTACTCTCCAGCAGATCGGCGCACCTCAACTGAGCGGCAAACTTCTCCCTCTGCAAACTGCCACCGTGACGGCAGGGCGCAGCGTATACCGCTTGCCCGTACCCGCTGATACAACAGATAGTGCCGCCTTGGTGCGGGCGACGCCGCGAGGAATCGTCTGGATCAGTGAGCCTCCGATGATCAATACGAATCCTGAGGCGACCGCTGAGTGGCAGGTAGATGCTGCCATGATCCCAGGGCAAGCCTATGCGATTAACCTGAGTCCTAGCGGGCATCAAAAAGATCTGGCTCACAGCGACTTTCGCACCCTCACAGTGGTGCCGCCGTATGAACTTGGTGCGTGGACCAGTCAGGTTTCGTACGCCACACTGGCTCTCGGGGCACAAGCCGGTCCTAACTGGCTACTGTACGACACATCCTATAAGGCGCCAGGGATGAACCAACCGGCCGGAAATAATCTATATGCAGTAAACTTAGAAGCAGTCAGTCCCAAGCCTGTCCCAATCACATCTTACCTTGATGCGGGGGGGTACTTCTTCTCCTACGGGACCTATGGTGCGAACGTCATCTACGACCAAACGAACGACCTTGACCCACAAGGTCACATCATACAACATCTGGTGATGCTCAACCTGACAACAGATGTTCGTGTACAGCTTCCGTCATCAGATCTGCAGGGCGACGTGGTCACTGTCATTTTGGCCGGAAAGAAGATTCACGTGACGCTGTAGTTTCGTGGGTAGCATCACGTGAAATTTGGATCAGGCTAGGCCTCCTCGGGGGGTTCACGTTCTGAGCTGCGAAAAAATGGGGAGCGCATACGCGCTCCCTTTCTTCAATTTCGTTATTCCATACGTTGATGCTCAGCTTCATCTTGAATCTCTTGCCGGAAGCCACGAATGGCTTGTTCTCTCCGCTGATTTTTTTCGAGAACGGCCTGTTCATCCTGCTCGGATAAGTTTTCTTCGTGAGCCGCCAAGAAATTTTCTGCCTCCCGAGCATTGGCCATGGTATGGTCAATAGCCTGTTGAATTCGTTGCACATTGTCGGCTCGATGATCTGGCTTAGCCACATGGCACCTCCTCTGCGATTGTCACGATGGCCTTTTAGCTATTGTAACTGCTGTCCTTGCTGGCTTTGCCCTTGGCCGCCCCCCTGAACCTGCTCCTGGGATTGTTGAATGAGCTGGCTCATCTGTCCGAGTGCCTGCTGGGTCTGCATATACTGCCCGGCTTGTGTAAGCACCTGAATAGCCTGCGTAATGGATTGTTGGAGCTTCTGTTGTGTCTGCTGCATTTGCTGTTGGGCCTGTTGCTGAAATTGTGCCATTTGCTGAGCTAATTGCTGCTGCTCTGGATCAGCGCTTCCCTGCGAGGCGTTCGTGGAGGAACCTGTGCCCCAAGTGCTCATTGATGAAGACTGCTGGTTCGAGGAATGAAGCTGGTTTAACATCTGCTCCACCTTACTCAGTTGCCCTTTGAGTTCGCCAAACTCCTCGCCGACCTCTGCACGAAATGACCGCTTCGCCTGTTCCACTTCCCGACGCAACTCCGGATCCATTTGCATCTCCCCCTTCATTTACGTACCCGCCTAGGATGACGAAAACCCTATCCGCTTATACGGGGAGATAACGCATTTCACGCGCCAAGCGACTGGTGGTCCCGCCTCAAGGCATATAGTGAAGGGCACTGATGTTTTCCTTGCTGATGTTCATGCAGATGCTCGAATAAGTTTCAGTACTCTGTGTGCGCGCCGGAAGGTGGCGTCGCGTATATACGAGACAGTGCTATGCTACAATGGCTCGGAGAGAAGGGATGATCGTATATGAAGTTTGTGCACCACCCAACCCGACCGACCGAACATTATGATGAGCGCGTGCGGGCCATCGACGAAAAGCTTTGCGAGTTCATTGCCAAACGCAAAACACTCTCTCATGGCAACCCGGGATACCCGCCGATGGCTCAGGTTGAGACTTGGGCAGTACAGTTTGGGCTATATGAGAACTATTTGCACAGCTTGTTTCATGTTCTCCTTAACGAAGATATACATCGGCCGAGGGTGGAGCCGGCTGAATACCTTGGTATGATACCCGTCCTGCGATTGGCCGAGACCGAAGGGCGCGTGTTTCTCGTCAGTTATTTGAGACAATATCAAAATGCGACCGTCTTGCATTTGGAGATTGAAGATTTCGTAGAAGAGCCAAGCACCGAAAAGCCGCACGGACATGTGGAGTGGTCCGTATCCATCTCTCCAGAATACGAGTCTTACTGGGCGGGAGGTGGCGGAAGCCATAATCGTTGGAGCCATAAGTTTGTAGTAACGCCGAGCCTGCCTGATGATGTATCGCATATCTGCTTTGCCTTCACTTGGCGACAACGAGGGACAGTTGAAGCCCAGACCGATGCGTACAGTGGAACGGTGACTTTATAGCTGCCCTGTGTGCGAACACTAACGCGGTGATGCACACAGTCTGAATATCAGTTGACCAATCCATGATCGATCGCGTGTACAACCGCTTTCGTCCGATCTTCCACCCCTCTTTTGCATGATGCGGTGTACGTATGTTTGCACCGTTCCCTCCGACACAAACAGGATGGAGGCTATCTCTGTATTGCGTACCATATGCCATTTGCTGATCGGCCGATGAAGAGTATAGCACGATGGATGTTTCTCCATCTCAGGGTAATTCAGCGCCAGATCCAACATCCATCCGGCAATAAATCGCCAGATTGCTCTCTGTCTGCTATAATCAACTTTGTGGAAGTCAGCTCACAAAAAGGATGCATGGACCATGTCAGCCGTTGTAAAATTGAACGATGTGACCAAGCGCTTTGCGAACGGGCAAACAGCCGTGGACCGAGTTTCACTGGAAATCGAAACCGGCAAAACGGTCGCGTTGCTCGGTCCCAATTGGCGCGGGCAAGTCAACGAGTATCGCCCTGATGCTTGGGCTTCTCAGTCCCACCTCTGGGCAAGTTCGTTTGTACGGCGGAGATCCGCGCCGCGCCCGAACGCGCACCCACATCGGCGTGATGCTGCAAGGCGTCAGCGTCGTCGACCGCCTATCCGTCATGGAAACCGTGAATCTGTTTCGCAGTTTCTATCCCCATCCGCTTCCCGCCAAACACCTGTTGCGAGCGGCCCAACTGGAAGATAAAGCAAACGCACGAGCCTCGGGCCTCTCCGGAGGGCAGATGCGTCGTCTCCAATTTGCGCTCTCGCTCGCGGGTGACCTGGAGGTGCTGTTTCTCGATGAGCCCACCGTGGGTATGGATGTTAGCGCGCGCAGAGCGTTCTGGGAGGAGTTGCGCTCTTTTCTTGCCACCGGTCGTACGCTCTTGCTCACAACACATGATCTCCAAGAGGCAGATTCGGTCGCAGATCGAGTCGTCGTGATGGATCAAGGCCAAATCCTGGCAGACGATGCGCCTGAACAATTAAAGATGGCGTTTGCCGGTCGCCAAGTCTCCTTTGTCGCGGGTCAAGAAGTTGTGGTCTCCGATCTGAATGGCCTTCCTGAAGTGCTCGACGTTCAAGTGAATGGGCGACACGTGATGGTTCAAACTAGAAATTCGGATCGTTTCTTGCGAGACTTGCTGAATCGGTACGAACAAGTATCTGACGTGCTGGTATCGGGTGGCGGCTTGGAGGATGCCTTCATGCGACTCACTGCGCACGGCAGGAATCATTCTCGTGTTAAGGAGGAGCGGACATGAATAACGCGAAACCTTTTCTAGGTCGTTGATCAGCGTCTTGAGCGGCCCGATATAGAACACGGCTACCGATGAGGATGGATGTTGGTGCAGTAACGTGGGGCTCGGCTTTCACAGGTGCACTCAGGATACCCAGGATCTCATCCGATTCCGTCTGTAGTCGGCGAACCTCGTCAAAATCAAGCGTTTCAAAGGCCAAACGTACACAGTCGCTGGAAGCCCACGACGACGGCGTCCAACGGCAGACGTAGCGCCGACCGAAATCAACCAGCCAAGCTCCCATCCGTGCCTCCAAGACTGCATATTCGCTGCGATAACCTTTCCAGATTGCCACAAGTGCGCACAGTCCTTCCTACGCATCCTGAACTCCCACCAGATCCATGATTTCAGCGACGTAAAGAGAAATGTAACTCCAACGCGTTCCAGGATATCGCCCCTGCCGTATGCAGTCCCGCCAGTAAAAGTAACCCTCCTGCTGTTTCGGCATCATGCTTCGATACGTTGGGGACTCCTTATGGAAGGGAACCATGGTCACAGCCTCAAACTTGCGCGCGACGTACCGTCGGGCGTCCTTCAAAACAATATCATCTCAGCCGGAGGCCTCTGGCTCTTCTTCGATGCTCTGTTCTTCCAACGGGTTCATATACTCGATTACCGGCGCTTCGCCGTACTGGTCCCAGATATCGAGGATTGTCAAGCTGAGCCTGACGATCGTACGCAGGCGCGTATCTTGAGTGGGGGCAAACTGGCGCACCTGTGCGTACAATTCATTCGCTGTAAACGGAGCTTGCCACTGATAGGCCGTCTGGTGCAGATCAACGATCTGCTTTAAGAGGGACTGAATATCTTCAACAGACAGCGGCTCAAGGAGCTTACTTTCAGTCAAAGCTTCAAGTGCCGTCTCGGCCCATGGCACCTGAAAAGCCTCCTTTTGACGCGAAGCTAACCAGGCCGGGCACTCTTCGCGGTCGTGCCGCCCGATGAGTACATCCCCGTGGTAGTGAGAGGCGAGCGCCCACACAGATAACGCATAGGGCAAGCTTCCGGAGAGCATCCTCCCCATGTTGGCATAGGCGTGACTGCGTGCTCCACGGCCCAGTTTGCCAATCAGCTCCACCTCGTCAACGAGAATCAGCCATCCTCCAAAGCCGGCTTTATGAATCAGCCAATCCACTAATCGCATATACTCAAACGCCTCTTCGCGCAGACTCGTCCGCGTGAGTTGCAGGATCTTGCCTACATTGGCGCGATACATTCGCTTTAACTCAGCACTACCGAGAAATTCACCACTTAGGTCCGCTATAAGCTCGTCGTAACCCTCTTCACGAATAACCAGGCAATCCAGAAGTGCCATGACGCGAGGCGAGAAGTCCATCGTTCGCGCTTCAGCCAGAAGTTGACCTTCCAGTGCCTGTGCAACAATATGGGCAATCCCCGGTTGCGAGCTCCCGGGCAGGTATGTGTTTTCTATCAGTTTAGGATAGAGTTGATCCAATCTATCTAATGGAGTCTCCTTACTGACCGATACGCAACTGACGACCCAGTTTCGACTCTCGGCGAATCCCCACAGAGAGTGAAGCAGGTGCGTTTTGCCTTCACCGTAACCCGCCCGAAGCACGTACCCCGGAAACTTTGGTGGATGTTCCTGCTCTATTTGCTCCATTAAACGGTGCACGGCTGCAATATTGCGTTCACGTCCGAAAGCTATCGTCTTCGCCATCTCTCTATACGGAACCCCTGAGCGTAGGCCCTCCACGATAAAGCGCGAATTGGTTTCCACTTCATAGACCTCCCATCACAGACCATGGGTTAGCGCGCCTCATGTCTGATTGTTGAGTCGACGGCTGGCCGGAGCCATCGCGGTCTGCTCCCGCCAAAGCGGTAACGACCAACCTGCGAACGGACGACGAACCGAGCTCAAAACCATCCGGCTGTGCGATGGCGTAGTCACCGCCAAGTTCGACCGCAGTTCCCCGGGTAACCCACAGTCCCTTGAGTCGGTTGAGATCCTTCTCACGCCAAATTCTGTCCAAATCAACGATATCGGTAAAACGATTGACCTGCCCCGTCATGATCTCCGTTTGAATGCGAAGCCAAAGCGCTGGGTAAGCAGCAAACCCAGTTTTTTGATTTTCAAACAAATCGTTTTCTCCAGCAAAGGTGACGAATATCCCCGGAGCGCGATGACTCTCGTCAATCAGTTCGCGGATCATCTCGAAAGCTTGATCGCGCATCGCACGCGTATAGTAGGGGATACCTTCAAGGCGTGAAGTGTGACACATCACCTGCAGGTTATCGACCAGAATGACAAGACCTCGATAGCCAGCGACCCGCACAAGGGCCGCAAGCGACACGAGAAAGGCGCGTGCGTTCTTGCGATCGATATTCACTGGGACCAAAATCGCTCGCTTTTCTTGCTTGTTGAGCTTCTGGCCCGACAACCAATTGAGCAAGATCGATTCGTCTACCAGTTCTCCGCCTGTACGCCTGACCAAGCTGGTGCGCAGCGGTTCCTTTAGTGCTGCGTAGATATCCAGATCGCGAACAAAACGATCAGCCGCCGTACGAACGTCATTCATCAGCGACACCGGGTTGCGTGTTTGGGTATTCTCCGCCCATGCTCGAAACTGACCTACAGGTTGTCCAAAGTCCGGGTAGCCCAGCTGGTCACGAATCAGGCTGAGCGTACAGCGGTCCAGCACATCATTCCACGGCACCGCCAAAGACACCGCTCGATAGAGCTCGTCGATGGAAGCCAAGCGCTGCTTGCATGCATCGACGTGGATCGTCAGATAGCCCTCTTCCTCGGCCGTTACTCCGAAATGTCGTAGCCAATGCGTCTTGCCCGCACCAGAGCGCCCCTTAACAAACTTCACCTTCCCTGCGCCAGCATCTACAAACCCTCGCAGATACTCTCGAAGCCAAAATTGCTCGATATCAGCAGGATCAACAAAGGTGCGCATCACCTCCGCAGTAGATAGCATCTCGGCTGACGGTTTCAGTAGAAATTGCGCTAACAGGGCATCGTCATGCATCACCTTCACCGCCCAGAGCAACCACTTCTAACGCGCCGAGGATTTCCTTTTGACCACCAGGCAGGGGGATTACGAGCGTGTCCTTCGCCAGGCGTGTCTGTTGAAATACCAGTCGTCTACCATCTATCGTCAGATCGGTCTGCGTTCGCAACCGGTAAAGATCGAAGATGAACTGATTCAGAGAATAACCGCTCATTCCGCCTCCCGTACGCACGGCTAACAAGGTATGGATCTCCCTGAGCAACACCGTAGCGGAACCCTTGTGATCCTTTTCCTCCCATCGCCTCTCTGCCAGCAAGACTTCTGAAGCGCGGACAAGCGCGCGGGCAAATTGCGTAGCATTAAAGCGTTCCCGATGCAAGCGTATAATCTCCTTATCCACTAACTTTGCAATCGCTGTCGGGTGCAAACTACGCACCAAGCGATTATTGATCGTCACGGAATCGTTCGCCAAGTCTGCCTTGATCTCGATCGGAAAGACGCGAAAAGTGGGAAATTGCCCCTCGACAGAACGTCCGAGACTATGACAACTCTCGACAAATAGCCGGGTCCATTCGTCACGGTCCGCTTCAGTCGTCATTACGCTGTAGTGCGACACAGTTTGTAAAAGCGTTCTCGCCTTGACCGTAGCTTCCTCCATGAATCGGATCGCGTCGTCGAGCTGTTTTAGCATCTCCACGCGGTTGAGCTTGTCCACTTGCCCCGCCAACGCCTTCGCCCGGCTTACTCGTTCCACGGTCTTAACAACATCTGCAATTTGAGGAACAATATTCTCTTTAAAGACGCCTACACCCGAAAACGAGTTCACGGTCTTCGTCATCGCCTCGGTAGTTTCATCAACCTCATGGTCCATATCACCCGCTAAACGATCTGTTTTCATAAACAATAGATCCCCTCTTTCCCGACTATTCACCTCTCTTCGACTATTATAGACCAATGGGACTATAATGGCATGACCCCGAACGAACAAACGGCCATCGCAACGGTAAACGTCGGTCGATAAGCTCATGAAGATTCGCGTACTTTCTGGCGTTTTCGGTCAATATGCCTGGGAGTATGCAGTCATCCAAGGGGCGCGTGAAACCCACTCACAAGCCGAAAGGAAAGCGCCCATGTGGCTACTATCGCCGGTCTCACTGTTGCTCGGACGCTATATGTGAAAAATTCACGGAGAAATCGTTGACTTTGTGAACAATTCATAACATACTGAACAAATCTCGCACGTACTTAGCACTAGAATAGAAAATAGGGGGAAAAGTATGAATACTTCAAAACGCATGAAGCTTCTGGGTGTCGCGGCATCCATGGCAATGCTCGGGGCCGGTTTCTCTGGCTGGAGTGTGGCTGCCTCGGCAGCTCAGGTGAACCACGTGGCCAAGAGGTCTGCTAGTCCTGTATACGGCGGAACTTTGACTATGGATGTCTCGTCGCCGTTCCCTCACTTGGATCCTGCCCTGGCGTATGACACGACATCTGGTGAAGCAGTCTATCAGATGTATGATCAGCTCCTGACGTATCAAGGCAAGACGAACAACCTGGTGCCCGATCTGGCATCCAAGTGGTCGATCAGCAAGAATGGCAAGGTCTACTCGTTCTGGCTGCGTCCCGCCAAGTTTTGGAATGGAGATCCGGTTAATGCAGATTCTTTTATATTTGAATTCGAACGCGTGTTGTCCATCTCGACCTCACCTTTCCAAAACTTTATCGACCCTCTGATTGCGGGTTCTCAGGCATTTCAACAAGGGAGGGCCAAGACGATCTCCGGCATGCGTTCGCTGGATGGAGGACGGGAGTTGCAGATTACACTGACGACTCCGAGCCCGACGTTCCAGTATGTACTGGCCATGACGTTTGATTCCGCGGTCGATCCGAAGTACATCCAAGCACATCCGGACACATCGAAGAGCGATTATATGGACTCCCATCCTATGGGCACTGGCGCCTACGAACTCACAAGCGTGAATCCCGGACAACAGTGGGTCTTCACGAAAAACCCGCACTTTTTCAAGAAGGGCTTACCTTATATCAACAAGTTGGTATTTAATCTCGACGCGTCGCCTGAGTCAGTGCTCTTGCATTTTGAACAGGGACAGACGGATTTTATCGGGTTTAACCAGTCAGGCAACGGCATCCCAGGCCCCGACTACCTGCCGTTAATGAATTCGCACTGGGCCAAGGACACAGCCACTGCGGTACAAGTATCCACCAACTACATCGGGCTCAACTACAAGTACGGCCCTACCGCCCACAACTTGAAACTGCGTCAGGCCATGGAATATGCCGTGAACAAAGAGGAGTTGCTGAAGATTGTCAATGGCCGCGGTGTCATCGCCAATCAGGTGATCCCGTCCAGTATGCCGAGCGGCTACGTGACTCATCTGCCTGCGGCTGCCGAT
>JAPNUP010000055.1 GCA_026627345.1 Bacillota bacterium
TGAATCAGAATAGCCATCACATTGGCCAGTACGACGACCCAAAGCAGCTTATAACCGAACTCCGCACCACCTTGAATGTTGGTTGCGAAGTTGCCTGGGTCCATGTAAGCGATAGAAGCGATGAATGCAGGTCCAATGAAAGGAAGCAAGGCACGCAACCCTTTGCGTTCACCTGAGAGTGCGCTGCGACAGGCTTCTGTGGTTCGATCCTGACGAGGTGGTGCTTCGACAGCTGGTAGGCTCATGTCATCTCCTCCTCTTGTTGCGATCCGTCGATATAGGTTTCTTTCTCGAAGGAAAGTAAGTAGCTGCCACGAAAGAATTTTAGTCTCGGGAAACTTTAATCACATCTGCATTATATGTGTGATGGGGGCGATTTGTAAACCCATAGATCGATGAACTTTTTTAACGCTTTACGAAAAAGGGCGCTTGACACCCTGTTAGACCCATGGTATAAGTAGGTGCATTCACATTGACAAGAGTCTTGCTAGATTGGGCTTTTGGTGTGGTGACCAGCGCAGATTTTGCGCATAATGTATGATCAGGAATCAAGATCCTCGTTAGGCGAGGCGTCTATGTAAACATAAGCCACTGCCCGGAAACGTCGAAAGACGCCAAGGGGTACAACAGGTACTGCCGGATTAAGGCTTTACTAAACGTGGCTGAGTGCGAACTCTACGTTGCATAGTGCTGAAGCTCAACCAGGGGGATGCCGAGTGATTGTGTGGATTTATTAACCTACGCGATTTCGACCCCCTGCGTTTGTGAGCAGGGGGTTTTACTTTTTTCCTTAAAGGGGGGATTAGTGTGGACGAAGGTCCTAGTCGCAGTCGACGCATGCCTGTCGCGCGAACGGCAGTGTGCCGTTTGTCTCATTTGTTTATCTGCACTAATCTGCCCTTTAAGGAGGCTTTCTTTCATGAGCAATCAAGCGGCTAAACAGCCTTCTGCAGTACTCGATCAGGCACACATTGGAGACATCCGCGGCGCTTTTGGCACGATCGGCGTTAACGACACCGGTGCGCGTACCAATTGGCGTGCGCGACTCGTTACACTTTTGGCTATCATGGGGCCTGGTTTGATCGTCATGGTCGGCGACAATGATGCAGGCGGTGTCTCGACCTATGCACAGGCCGGGCAAGATTTTGGCACTAGCTTGCTGTGGGTATTGGCGTTGCTCGTACCCGTTCTCATCGTCAATCAAGAAATGGTGGTTCGCTTGGGGCTTGTCTCCGGCGTCGGCCATGCGAAGCTGATCTTTGCTCGCTTCGGGAAGTTTTGGGGCGCGTTTTCGTTCGGGGATCTGATGATCCTGAACCTGCTAACGATTGTCACAGAATTTATCGGTGTCAGTTTGGCCATGCAGCATTTTGGGTTTTCGCCCCTTGTGGCAGTTGGCCTGGCGGCCTTGCTGCTCATCGGCATGACGGTGACAGGCAGTTTTCGCCGTTGGGAACGCTTTATGTATGTCATGGTGATCGGGAACTTCATTGCGATTCCGATGGCTTTTCTCAGTCATCCGAAGGTCACGCCTATGTTGCACGGTCTGATTCCAGGGGTACAAGGCGGCTTTGGTAGCAGTGCAATTCTGCTGATTATTGGAATGGTCGGGACAACGGTTGCCCCATGGCAGCTTTTCTTCCAACAGTCTAACGTCATCGACAAGCGACTGACCCCGCGCTACTTGTCTTATGAACGGCTCGATACGGTAATCGGTTCTGTGGTTGTCGTGATTGGAGCTGCAGCGATTATCGCTTGTACTGCATTTGCTTTTCGCGGTACAGCGCTATTTGGTCAATTTAACGACGCAGGTACAGTCATTGCGGGTCTGACTCAGCATGTGGGTGTACTCTCAGGTGACTTGTTTGCGATTGCGCTACTCAATGCCTCGCTGATCGGCGCGGCGGCCGTGACATTGTCGACCTCTTACGCGATCGGCGACGTGTTTGGATCGAGGCATTCGCTCCATCGTACACTAAAAGACGGTCTCAGTTTCTACGCTGCTTACGCTGTGATCATTTTGGTGGCGGCGGGGATTACGGTGATTCCAGGTGCTCCGCTAGGGCTGATCACTACAGGCGTTCAAGCGCTCGCAGGTGTCTTATTGCCAAGTGCCACAGTCTTTCTTCTGCTGCTTTGCAATGACAAAGAGGTGCTCGGGCCGTGGGTCAATCAGGTTTGGCTGAATGTGATCGCGATCGTCATTGTCGGGGTGCTGGTGATGCTATCGCTCATTCTCGCAGCGACGACGTTCTTTCCTACGGTAAACGTCACATTGCTTGCCCAGACCCTAGGCATCATTTTGCTTATGGGGCTTGCCGTAGTCGGACTCATCTGGTCACGGCGGCGTCAAAAGCCCAGTACTCGGACGCTCACCCTTGTCACCTCGCGTGAAGACCGCTTTACTTGGCGCATGGCGCCACTTGATACCTTAGAGCGGACGACGTGGACGCCGGTGTTGAAAATGGGGATGTTGACCCTGCGTGGATATCTGTTGGTCGCGGTCGTGATGCTGGCGGTGAAGATCGTTCAGTTGGCCGTAGGCGGAGCATAGGTGTTGTCGGAGTGACATACAAAAGCGCTAGTAGATGAAAGTCTACTAGCGCTTTTGTATGTCATGGTCCTGCATAACGAGGGTAGGTAACGGCGAGACTTGAACAGTCAGAGCTCTTTGCAACGGAGGCGTATATATAGTGAAGGAACACGTGTACCTAATGGCGCCAGAAGTGCGTGAAGATACCGGTGTGGTAACGCGACTGCGTCGTTATGAGCAGGCGCTCACAACACGAGGGTGCACAGTGCAAACGCTGACTTTTCGTCAGGCGCATTGGCCGCATAAGGTGGATGGGCATACGCACATCCTGGACCCTGTAGAACTGGTGCGGACCGTTTTGCGGATGGCCGCACAGCCTGAAGGGGCAGGGGCGGATGATCGTTGGTGGCCCGCTGTGTTGTCGCCTTACAGTGTAACGGTGGCTCGGCCGCTTGATCGTGCAGGCGCTCACGTAGCCCGTCTAGCGGAACAACTGATTCACGGCGCGCAGGCGATCTTGGTGGGGTGTGAAGCCACTGCGCGCGCACTCGTAGAGCGACACGGTGTAGAGGTGGGGAATATTGTAATCGCGCCTACGCCACTTGAAGCTGTCATGAGGAGCACCTATTCGTCGGATATAGACAAACGCATCGCGCGTGCAGTAGGTCCACATCGACAGGTGTTGCTGTGCGTCGCGGCGGTCGCTCCCGGACGTGGCATTCTTCGTTTCTTGCGATTGGTGGAAGCTACGCGTTATGTGCATCCGCACGTGATCGGGATACTCGTCGGACCCGTGGCGGATGAAAGTTTCGCGCGGCAGGTGTTACCGCTGTTCGCGCGAGCTGGCGTCGTCTATGTAGGCGCCGTCGACCACTGCCATATGGCGCAGTTTTACGCGCGGGCAAGTCTGTTGATAGACACCGCTGAGGACGCTTCACTGTCTGCTGCAGTGGGCGAAGCCTTGGCGCAAAAACTGCCGGTGATTGTGCATCACAGCGCCTGGGATGAAGGCGTAAGGCCAGGTAACCTTGAACTCTGGGATGCGGAAGCGCACGCCCTGCGTTTGATAGATCAGCGGCTGCGCAGTCATGTACACAAAGACGCTGACTCAGAGAACGTGATGGATCTGCCGACGATCGCAGCGGCGCGTGCGGATTGGGAAGGACAGTATCTTTATGCCTGCTGTAACCCTAGCTGCATTGACGGTGAGATTTCGGTAGGGTAGCATAGCTACATCAGCGAGTGAAGGGTTGAAGCGCGTGGATACACTGATCTCTATAGAAGAGGCGCGTGCCCGTTTGCTCAGTGTCAGCAAGCCTTCCCGGGTGACGCAGGCTACGCTTATGTCGTCTTATGACTTGATTTTGGCGCAGGATATCGTCTCTCGTGTAGACACCCCCCCGTTCGATCGCGCGATGCTCGATGGTTTTGCGGTACGGGCGGCCGACGTGCAAAGCAGTGACGCGCAGCAACCGACTGTACTACAAGTGATCGGAGACGCTTTTGCGGGTACCGGGTCGCTTCCTGATGTGTCACCGGGAACCGCAGTTCGCACGATGACAGGGGCGCGTTTGGCTCCCGGTGCTGATGCGATCGTGAGGCTCGAATGGGCGCGTGAGACACAAGGAGGAGACGGGCAACGTATCGTTTCCATTTTTCGCTCTGTACGATCGGAGGAAGCTGTACAGAGGCGAGGCGAAGGCGGGGGAGATGGACAGCTGCTGGCACAGGCTGGACACCGGTTGACGCCGCTCACAATCGGGCGTTTGGCCGCGCAAGGGTTGGCGGTAGTGGACACCTATGATCAACCCGTGGTGGGTGTCATGACGGTGGGCGACGAGTTGGCAGGGGCGGGCGTACCACTACTTGACGGGCAGGTATATGACAGCAACAGCGCGATGCTGTGTGCGCTTATTCAAGCGACAGGCGCCAAGGCACGTTTTTTTGGTTCGTCCGGTGATGACGCAGAAGTTATGCAGCGTATGTTACATGCGGCTTTAAAGGAGTGCGATGCACTCATCACCATCGGGGGTGTCTCTGTCGGAGATCGGGATCTGACGCCTGCGACACTCGAGGCACTCGGTGCTAAGCGTTTGTTTTGGGGTGTGTGGATGCGTCCAGGGACACCCGTCTATGCCGCCTCCTATCAAGGCAAACCGGTGCTTGCCTGCTCCGGTAATCCGTTTGCCGCATGGGTGAACGCGGTGCTGTTGGCGTGGCCGATGGTGGAGTCGTTGCAAGGGCTTACGAGCGGCAGTCGCCAGTGGACGATACCGGCGCGAATCCGCAGTGTGCCCCCCTTGCGCCGGTTGAAGCACACGCGCTTTTTGCAGGCGACCTTGATCAGGGACGAGAACGTGTGGTGGGCTGATGTGAGCGGTTCGCACTCTTCGGCACTCATCCCGCACGGGAGCACAGTGCAAGGACTCGTGCGTATTGATGCATCTCAGGAAGTACAAGAAGGGGACTGGGTAGAGGTCCTCTTTACGCAAATGTGACTAACGCCGTATGATTCTTTGCCAAAAGGCTAGACTGGAAAGTACACCCGACTTGCGGAATTTCATCTTAGGGGATGTCCTCATGACACAATCCGCTTTTTGGCGTGTCTACCTCTTGGCGAGCGTCTGTAGTTCTCTCATTTCCGTGTTGTTATTTCACTGGTTTGACGTCACGATTCGGGAGCCTTATGAGGCATCGGCGGTACTAGCTGGACTGCTCACCTTGCCGATTAATTGGTTGGTGGGGGAACAGCTCACTTGGTGTAGCGGGCGTGCTAATCGAGCTTGGCGCGCATGCAAGTATTTTGGGGTCTACGGGGTCGGTTTGTTGCTTGACGCATTGATCGTCCATCTACTGGGGCATGTGGCCCTATGGGATGGACGTTTGGCGGATCTCGTTGGTATCACTGTGGCGATGCTGTGGACGGCGCCCATGAATCGCTACGTCACTTGGCGAGCCGATGTCTGCGCACTGGTGTCCGATAGCTCTGCTTGATCGCTTAAAGGGGATCAGGCAGAGCTCGACGTTTAGTTGGATCCCCAGGAAGAATCCTCTTGCCAAACGCGTGGCATAGGTGTAGGTGGTCCTGTGCGGTGAGACGGCATCTGCAGCTTTTCCGGCAACACGTGAGTGAGATCCCCTGTCTGTGCAGGCCACCAGCGCACGCCGATACTCGCGGAACCTGTTTGATCCCTAGGATTTCGTACCGTCTCCGTCGGTGCAACAAGCGTATTGCCGATGTATAAGTCCGTTCTCGCAGGGTGTGCTGTGTAAAAGGTGATTCCGCGTAACTCCGCGAGGGTTGGGACGTGGTGACCGAGAACAGGATCGGCAATCTCCCTTGCGTGAATGCCGACGCGCCCACCTTTGACATCGACACTGTACTGCAGAAATCGCTGTGCCAGTTCGTAGTGAAGCAGCCGGCTGGTACGTGTTACCAAAAGGCGACCAGCTCGATATTCGCGCATTAGGCGTACCAGACCTTCCAAGTTGTCGCCATAAAAGGGGAGTTTGGCCGCATCGCCGCCGAGATGTTGGGCGATGATCGAGTAGCTCCCTGATTTTTCAAGCTCCTGAAGATGAACGGCACTCAGCTGCTCCCCGAGTTTCAGTGGACTCCAGTTCCACAGCACTTGGCCTTTATCAGAATAGCCGTCATCTGTAAAACGGTAAAAGCCCCATACTCGGCGCCCGTCTCGCAGGACAATCGGATACAGCATGGCCTTTCTCCCAAAATCGCTGTCGCGCCGCGTCCAGATAAAATGAATGCCGGCTGGCACCATCAGGTCGGACACGTAGTACTTGGATTCTGAAAGGTCCCCTTTTTGGTAGGTTGATTCTGGATCGCCGAAGTTACCGACATTACTCCGATTGCCGTGATTGATCCAGATGTCTAAGGCTAACCGGTTTACTTTCATCTCGTTGACTGCGGTCACAGCAAATCGTCGTGCAAATCGAGTGTTCTTTTCGTTTTGCATAGAAAAGTCCCCCAGGCTGTGTAGTGAGTCGATCCAGCCGCCGTGGACAAAAACTTGAATGGCTTTCGCATTATGCAAGTCGGTAGTGGAGAGTCGCGAAAAGTAACTCATTTGGTCCGCCCATCGGGTACCGTAGCTATCGCAGAAACCGGGACGATCAGTACCGATAAAGAAAAAATAGGAATCTGCGATGTCGAGTCCAAGACCTTTGCCTAGCAGGGTATGTTCATCGGTGTTTAGATAACGGTGAATCAGCATGAATTTAGACAGTGTCAGCCCGTCCGCATCTGAGGCTATGGAGAGCATAGCCCGGTATGGATAGGGAAATTTGCGCAACGTCACGGTCGCCACTGACGCAGGGGTTTGATCGGACGAGACGAGTCGTGAAGGTAACGTGACGTCGACTTCGTCTCCGCGTGCCGTGGATGTTTGCGTAAATACGGCCGTGAGTGTCGCCGTGGTTACGACGCGCAGAATCCATGGACGAAAGCGCCGTGGACGATGGTCGTCACGCCTGGCTCTGCGCACACACATACAAATGCCCCCTTTTGACCGTTATCGTGTATACTTAAGGTGGATCCCGCGAAATCAAGTTATACAGGTAGATTCTGTGCACGAGGCTTGTTCGATTTTTTAGGTATCCTGTGGTATACTTATGAAGCAACAGGCACTTGGAGAGGTGGCCGAGTGGTTGAAGGCACCCGCCTTGAAAGCGGACGATGGTGAGAGCCATCCGTGGGTTCGAATCCCACCCTCTCCGCCATATACTTTTTGCCAGTAGGATCGTCTGCCGACGGTCTTTTTTGGTTTATACATGCTATACTGAAAGCGATTACTTGTATAGGAGGGTACCTATGGCATCATCTGATCGTTTTGATACACTGCTCAGTGAGATTCGCACGTTTGCTCCACCTTCCGATTTTGTGGCCCAGGCCAATTTCAGTGACCCTGGCATCTACGAGATAGCCGCTGCAGACCCGGAGGCGTACTGGGCGCAGCAGGCTGGACATATCGATTGGTTTTCCCACTATAAGACTGTGCTAGACTGGCAGCCGCCTCATGCGAAATGGTTTGTGGACGGAAAATTGAACGCTACGTATAACGCAGTGGATCGTCATCGCTTGACGAGCCGCAAGAATAAGGCGGCTATCATGTGGGAAGGAGAGCCTGGTGACTCTCGGGTACTGACGTATGACATGCTCGGCCGCGAGGTCGACCGGGCAGCGCACGTTTTGACCAGTCTGGGCGTCAAGCGGGGAGATCGGGTGGCTATTTATCTGCCGATGATTCCGGAGTTGCCGATCGCGATGCTTGCTTGTGCCAAGATAGGCGCCATTCATACCGTGGTATTTGCAGGCTTCTCGTCAGTCGCCCTAAAAGATCGGATCGAAGATGCAGAGGCCCAACTGCTCATTACAGCGGATGCCAGTTGGCGTAGAGGTAGCGTGGTGCCGTTGAAAAACAATGCGGATCTGGCAGTGGAAGGCACTTCTGTACAACGCGTGCTTGTCGTTAACCGCGTAGGAGCCGCTGCGAACAGTCAGATGCGAGAGGGACGCGATGTTGATTGGGAAACCGCTATGGCGGCTGCCCCGACATCCGCTTTTCCTGCGGCGGTGATGGATGCAGAGGATGTCCTGTACATCTTGTACACCTCAGGTACGACGGGCAAACCGAAAGGTATTGTGCACACCACTGGCGGCTATATGGTCGGCGTCAACACGTCGATGCGCACGGTGTTTGATCTCAAAGACGATGATGTCTACTTTTGTACAGCAGATATTGGCTGGGTGACGGGGCACACGTACATTGTATATGGGCCGCTGTCTGCCGGTGCAACGCTTGTCATGTATGAAGGGGCGCCAGACTTTCCGGACCGGGAACGCTACTGGCGCATCATTGAAAAGTACGGATGCACGATTTTCTATACGGCACCCACGTCGATTCGCACGTTCATGAAGTGGGGACCGCAATATGTGGAAAAACATGATTTGCGTACACTGCGATGGCTGGGCACAGTAGGGGAGCCGATCAATCCTGAGGCGTGGATGTGGTACAACGAGCACGTAGGGAAGGGACGCTGTCCGATTGTGGATACCTGGTGGCAAACGGAGACTGGCTGTGCCATGATCGCGCCTTTGCCAGGCATTACGAAGACAAAACCTGGGTCGGCGACACATCCGGTTCCCGGTGTCAGTGCGCGAGTGGTGGATGAGGCAGGCGAACCTGTGGCGCTGGGGCAAGGCGGGTATCTGGTGCTGGATAAGCCATGGCCATCGATGCTGCGCACAATCTGGAAAGATGATGAACGATTCGCCAAAACCTATTTCGGCAAGTATCCGGGAGTGTATCTACCAGGTGACGGCGCACGCTTGGACGGAGATGGGTACATCTGGATTCTCGGACGGGTGGACGACGTCATCAACGTCTCTGGACATCGCATTGGCACGATGGAAGTGGAAAGCGCGCTGGTCGATCATCAGTCGGTGGCTGAGGCGGCTGTCATCGGTCGGACGCATGACGTTAAAGGGCAAGCCATTACGGCATTTGTTACTGTGAAAGAAGGCGTGACGACAGGTGACGAGCTGGTGGCGGAACTCAAGGCGCACGTCGTCAAGTTGATTGGAGCGATGGCTCGACCGGAGGAGATTCACTTTACGGCGGAGTTGCCGAAGACGCGCAGTGCCAAGATCATGCGACGCTTACTTCGTGATATCGCGGAAGGTCGGGCGATCGGGGATACGACGACACTAGCCGACGCCAACGTGATCGAAGCGCTCAAACTTCAATATCAAGATCGCGAACAGTAAACGAGATGAAAAAGGTGGCTTGGGGTTATAATCCCAAGCCACCTTTTTATCGAGGTACAGAACCAGTCGCACTGTAGACGTTCGTTAAAACATCCGGTGAGCCGCAACCAAGTGTTTGGACCAATACCCTGTGGTCACAGACAGATACCCGACTTTACCGAGGCCCCCGCCTTCTTCAATCATTTGGCCGTTGCCGATGTAGATCCCCACGTGTGCAGTTCCGGTAGGGTTGGTGTTGTCGGAGAAAAACAACAAATCTCCGGGTTGCATCTGTGAAAGAGGCACAGGCGTACCTACGCTATAAAACTGCGTCTTCGATGAGGTGGAAAACAGATATCCGAGCGCATGATGAAACACATACTCGACGTAGTTGGAACAGTCAAATCCATACTGTCCCCGGTCTTCGTTATGCCCCCAGATATAAGGCGTTCCGAGTTTGCTTTGTGCGATGGACAAGACAGCGGCGTACTTTTGCGCGTAGGTCGCGTCGAGTGGAGCCAGCGGCGTGATGGATGGATCCATGTGTACGCCGGGTGGCAGACTGGTCGCGCTGGCAGCTGTCGTCGTGCTAGAAGCAGTGGTGCTTGCGGCAGGCGCGGTCGCCGTGCTCGCGGCAGCGGGGGTGCTTGCCGCCGTCGCCGTACTGGAAACCGTGACGCTCGATGTGGTGCTTTGGTTAGTGCTAGTCGTGTTGCTCGGAGAACTCGTCGGCGCAGTGCTTGGGGTACTGGTAGCCGTGGTACTCGACACTGGGGTCACGCTAACTTTCGAAGCTGTAGACGTCAACGCCTTCGGCGCAGAAGTGTAATAGTGGTTAGCGGTAATGTAACCTGTCTTCCCGCTTGGCAATTGAACATGTAGCCAGTAGGTGGTCGCCGATAGTACGGTCATCCTTGTGCCTGCTTTGACCAGCACTATTTCATTAGAAGTGCCAAGTTTTGCTGACGACTTCAAGTAGGCTGCATGCAGTACTGTAGAGACTAGTGGCGCTGTAGCACTCTTTCTGGCTACCGGCTTTTGCGTCTGTGTGACGTGCACGTAGTAAGGCTGATTGACGATATAGCCTTTTTGACCAGACGGCAACTCAACGTGCAACCAGCCGGTGGTGGATGACAGCACCGTCGCTTTGCTGCCTCGCGCCACATATCCAATCTCGTTATAGTTATTGAGTTTGGCAGTATTGTGCAAATAGACGCCGTGAACAGCCGTGGCTGTCTGTGTCGTGGCAGCGTCTGCCGCCGTGACGAATGGACCTAGCAGAGCAGGCAACAATGCGCCGACAGCAAGGGCGCTGCGCCAGCTTGCGCGGGAAATCAGATTCACGAAAATTCCTCCCTTGGTAGGCCTACGGGGTTAGTTGTCGGGTTCGGCCACAAAGGTTGGCCTATCGCCAAGACGATCTTCAGACATCGGCGAATTCACCCCAAGTCTCTTTACAGAGACGGTATTTCTATTCCCCGCTGCTCACAATTGGTGTGAGATTCGGCTACTACCATGCTAGCATGCGTTTCGCTAGGATCCTAGCTGTAATTGTTGCCAGAAGCGGGCGGCTCCTTATCAGGATCCTGAAGTCCAGCCGGTTGTAGGGGTGAAATGCCCATTCCAAGGGAGGCCATTCTCGATGACGGCAATCGCATACTCGTGACCATTTTTCTTTACATAGCCTGCAACTGTGTACTCTTCGGGGGAACTGGATGTCCAGAGCCCGTGAGTCTGAAGCGTGGCATAGAGTGGATGGTCTTGTTGCTGTCTTGCAATTTGCACCAACCAGCCGGCGACTCGATTGGCGTCCAGGTAGTTCTCAAGACCAAGCCCAGATGGATCGGTCACTGAATCATCGCCCCCTGTCATATTGGCAAATACGGATTGTCCCGCGCTGCCTAGTGCATGCCAAAGTGCCAGCGAGGTTGCGTCCGTTGGCTGATCGAGTGTCGCGGTGACCATAGTGGTAGGCGAGATCGCAGGCAGGGTCGCGATCACTCGCCCTTGGGGTGCCGAAGTCACACCTGTGAGGTGGCCCGCCAAGTGAACGCCAGTCTGTGCCAAGGCCTGTACCAGCAGTGTAGCAGCGGCCTGACCGGGATGTGGCGCTGCAATCGAGAGCGTATAAACAGGCGGTGTCTGACCGGGTGCGGTCGCGGGAACCGTGCCTTGAATGACATAGGTGGCAGAGCCGCGAACCCAACTGGAAGACAGGGTGGAGGGGCTGCCTGCCGCCGCAGTCACTGTATCATTGACAATGTGTACGAGAGAACTCGGGGCTGGATCACTCAGTGATGCAGGGTGGCCAATGGATGTAGGTGTCAATCCGATTTGCAGTGTACCACCATTTGCCGCCATGTCTTTGACTGCAGGAGCGAAGGCACGTCCAAAATCTTCCCATGGCAGACTGGCCGGGGACGCGTTGTCCGGCCCTGCTCCGGCAGAAGTGGTCAAATACTGCAAATTGCCCGTTACGCGGGTAATACCCGCCGCTTGCACGGCGTGCGCTAACTGAGCCATCTGTGCGCTCGACAGATCCGCACCGTGGCCGGAAAGAGTGAGACTTCCGCGTAGTGTACCTTGATTCACAGTACCGTTTGCGCTGAGTGTAAAATGGCCAAAGTCGCCGCCAACTTGTTGTAGCGCGGCTGTCAGTAGAGCAAGGCGAGGCAGCAGCGCCGGTTGCAAGCGCACGCCGGCATTTTGACTCCAGACGACTTTGCCGGAGCGTACATCTACCATTTCTCCGGACATCACGGCGCCCGTGGCGAAAGGGATCGGCAGTTTGGGTAGTGTGGGCTGCGTAGCTATAGCGGGTGCGCGTCTTTGCTCCTGAAGTGGTACCGGCGGGCCTGATGGCTCATTGGGCCAACTGGCCGCATCCACGGTCATTTGATCCTGTACACCTACGGCTTGCTGATAAAATGTGTTGGCAGATAGGCCATCTAGCAATACCGCAAACGCGATCAGATCACCATTTTTGGCATGCGCATAGCCAGCGTAGTTCCACTGGTTGCCAAGGTTTCCTGTCTTGATCCAGACGTTCCCATCGGCAGCCGTTTGATCCATCAAGCCGCACATGAAGCTACACTGATTGGTTTGGCCGATATGGATCAGTGAGTGTTCAAACGTCGTGAACCAAGGCTGTTTGTGTGCGTACTGCAATAACCCGACGACTTCTTGCGCACTGAGTTCGTCGAGTGGCGACAAGCCTGAGCCATCCACCTCTGCACCTGGCACAGGGACCCCGGATGCTTTTTCCCAACTTGTCATGAAAGTGGCGGAGGCTTGTCCGGAACCGTTGCCTCCGTTTCGAGTGCCTAGCATGCGAAACAGGTTTTCCGCCATCAGATTGATCGAGTAGGTATTTTGAATCTGTAGGTACATCGACAAAGGCGGCGATTGGTGAGTGATGACAGGAGTCGTTGTCGTAGGTAGACTACCTGTGCTGGCCGGAAGCGCGATTTGTACGCCGTCTTTCTCCAGTAACTGCTCGAACAGTGTGGCGGCTAATAGAGCCGGGTCATGTAAGGAAAAAAAGAGATTGGCTTGCGAACCGACAGGGATATTCCCCGTAATGACGAAAGTATTGGATCCGGCGAGGCGACTCACAGACAGGGTGTTGGGACCGCTGCCGGTTGTTTGCGCGTGATTGAGGATATGAAGATACGGGCTTGACGGATCTATACTTGGGTTCAGTGGGTTTGTCGTAATGGAAGGGCGCGATCCTCTGCTGGTCGCCGATACTAACAGATTCAGTTGGTCGCGCTCGGCGGTGAGTGCTGCAATGTTCGGTGTATAATTGTAAGGTAGATCATCCCAAGTCCATCCGGTGCCTGTATAGTTGCCCGAGTACAGTTGACTAACGCCGACTACGCGAACCGCTCGCTTGACATGTGCAGCGACTTGTTTGGCCATGTGCTCGAGATCAAGCGCACCATCGGCTTCGAGCCACGGGTCGCCGCCGCCCACAAGATACAGGATAGGCGCCGGTGAGGCGCTGACGGTTGCTTGACTCATGCGCACCGTCGTCTGATAGCGAAACTGCGGGCCGAGGGTCGCGAGCGCGGCGGCCGAAGTAAACAGCTTCATAACCGAGGCGGGTGTCAGTTGCCAGTTCGCATGAATATTCGCTAACGGGCGGTGGGTAGTCAGGTCGTACGCGTAGGCCGAAACGGCCGCATGCGACACGGAGGGCGCTGCAAGCGCGCTGTCCCACGCGCGCTGAAGAGGGGTTTGCAGTGGCAGATCGAGGGATGCTGCGCGCTCACGCGCTTTCGGCATGGCAAGCGGCTTGGCAATAGGCCCTGCAGCGCCGTCAGCGCTCAAAGGTGATAAAGTGAAGAGGCCTGTCAGCAAAGCCAAGGCTGTGATCGTGGCGAGTTTCGTGTGACGCATTCGTGTGTTCATAGGTCTCTCCTTAGTGGTGGGGATGCAACGATGGTCGAAGAATAAGCGACTAGCGCCCTTCTACTGAAATAACTAGATTATAAGGCTTCACGTCGCTGCGCGCGAGTGAATCTTCTAATAGACGACACTAGGCGACACGGGGTTTCCTTGATCCGAAACCGCACCCCAGAAAGTGGATGACACACAGTGACGAAAAATGTCGTCGATCTTGTTGACACGGTGTGGGCAGGCGTGCTATATTACTACTTGTCGCCGCGAGCACGGGCCGAGAAAACCCAAGCACAGAGCGGCACGACAAGCCCTTCGAAGTTGAAGTGGCGAGTCGGGAAAAGCAGTGTGGATCCTTGAAAACTAAACACGTATCCAAGTCGCTATGAGCGATCATAGTGCAACAACCACGCGAGTAAGGCAAGTGTTCACTTTGGTGGACACCGCCGAATGAGAGAGTGACTTCGGTCACTGTCATGATTCGAGAGTTTGATCCTGGCTCAGGACGAACGCTGGCGGCGTGCCTAATACATGCAAGTCGCACGGACACCTTCGGGTGTCAGTGGCGGACGGGTGAGTAACACGTGGGTAACCTGCCTCACAGCC
>JAPNUP010000062.1 GCA_026627345.1 Bacillota bacterium
GAAATCTTGAAGGACTCGGGTGTCAGTCCTTTGATTCTGAGCGCTGTGCGCTCCCATCATGAATGGGTGTCAGGTGGAGGCTATCCGGACAACACCAGTGGAGATCAGGTGCCACTGATTGCGAAGATGGTAGGGATCGCAGACGCATTCGACGCGATGGTGTCCAATCGACCTTATCGTCGCGGGTGTTCTATAGACGAGGCGCGCGATCGACTTGGCGCGGCGCGGGACAGGCAGTTTGACGGACTGGCGCTGGACGCTTTTTTTGCTTTATTGGATTCGATGTCGGCAGATGAACTTCAAACGATCGGCTATGGACAAGAGCCGCCCAACAGCTCGATCGAACCAGTCGCCGAATTGCCAAACTCGACCACGACCTTGGCTGAACGTTTGCAAGCGATCATTTCGCAGGCGCAGCTCGATGAACGCCAACAGGAGTCGACACCACTCGACCAAGTGGCCCAATCAGATCTGACGTCTGAACAGGATGGGGAAGTGGCAGTCGCTGTAGGCGAGATGCTGATGGATGCACTGCGATCACAAGGACTCGATGCATCGTCCACTAGCCATCTCCTTAGCAGACTGGGTCCTAAAGGTTTGGCTACTGTCGTGCTTGAAGCGGCCGCAGGGCTTGAAGAGATACAAACCAAACCACCTCTGGGAAGTTAGACTTCGATCCCCCGCGCCTCGTTGGTGAAGTTCACCATGACTTGCTATACTGGGTAGCAGGAGGTGACTGCGTGAACCCACATGATAAGGCCCATGAACTCGCTCGCGCCCTGCAAGCCTCGGATGCATATGCCGGAATGAAACGCGCCCGTGACCAGATCGAACCCGATCCGCAGGCGAAGCACATGCTGAGGGACTTCCATCTGAAGCAACTACAGTATGAGCAGAAACGGCTGATGGGGCACGAACCCACAGAAGAAGAGCAACAGAGTCTACAAAAACTGTACGAGGCTTTGCAAATGCATCATGCAGTCAGAGAATACTTGCTCGCCGAGTATCAACTGGGCATCGTCATGCAAGATGTTCAAAAAATCCTCTCTGACAGCTTGCAAGACGTAGCGCTGACAGATGAATTCGGCGACTAAAGCGATTCGATCGGATATTACACAAATGTAGAAAGACGGTAACATGGCTTGTCGTACCACCGTCTACGGGAAGAATAGGCGGCTGACGCCGTTATTTTGAGAGGGAAAGGCGTGAATGTCCGTGAAAGTCACTTATTATGGTCACTCGGCTGTGGCGATTGAAGCGGCCGGCAAGCATATCTTGATCGATCCATTTTTGACAGGAAACCCTGTCGCTACCGTTTCAGCGAGTGACGTGCAAGCCGACGCGATCCTTGTCACGCATGGGCACGGCGACCATGTCGGCGATACGGTAGCGATCGCGAAACGGACAGGTGCGCAGGTGGTCAGTACTTATGAACTGGCCACATGGTTAGGCAAACAAGGGGTAAATGTGCATCCCATGGGTCAAGGCGGCGCTCATGAGTTTGATTTTGGCCGAGTGAAATGGACGATGGCGTTTCACGGCGGCGCCATCGAAACACCAGAAGGCATGATCTATGGCGGCCCGCCTTCAGGCGTGCTGCTGCGCGCAGAAGGCAAAACGATCTACCATGCGGGAGACACCGCGCTTTTCGGAGATATGAAGATGATCGGTGATCTCAGTACCATTGACCTCGCTATTTTGCCCATCGGCGACAATTTTACAATGGGACCCGAAGATGCTCGGCTCGCGGCCCAGTGGCTCAAAGCCAAGCAAGTTCTTCCGGTTCATTACAATACGTTCCCGCTTCTGGCTCAAGACGGTGAAGCGTTCGTAGCTTCTCTCAAGCCCTTCGGGATTGGCGGTCAAGCGCTAAAGCCAGGTCAGAGCATGGAAGTCTAACTATTCGGTATCTGGAAAATGGGAATCAGAAGAAGGGCCTTCCCCTCAGGGTAGGCCCTTCTTCTAGGAGTGCCGGAGCGAGAGGGTCAATGGGTAGTCGGTTCTTGCTCGACCAGATTGACCATGCAGCGTGCCAAGACCTTTTGATCCTCTGGTGGGCTCGCTTCCCACATTTGTTTTAGCAAGCGCTCTTGTGGATTCTCAGGATCGATTCGATCTGCGAGGTAGTGGCCAAGTTTAACTGCAGCTTCTTCAATCTGCGTATCGGACATGCCCACGCTGTGGGCTTGATCGACTTTATGCCCGAGGAATTCCTTCCACTTGCTGAAGTCGTCAAGTACCGAGTTGGTGTTTGTCGACGTGTTCATGATGACATTCCTCCCCGAGTGAGTGTGCAGGTCTTTGGTACTGAGTTAGTATGTCTGGGCGGCGCAGGTTTATGCGCAGAGGTTCTGCGCAGCGCCCTTGTGTTCATAAACATGGGTAGTAGACAAGGGAGGTCTGTCCATTTATGATACGTTCGCATCCACACAAACAGCGCAGTCACTCCGTTCTCTATAGTGCCTTAGGGCTCGGTTCACTGGCTGTCGGCGTTAGGGACCTGCATGTAGGCGGATCGACTGGAGCCCTATGGTTTGACGCGGCATGGGGGGCCTTCGCCATTTTGACGATTGGGGCTAACCTTTGGTTCGCCTTAGGCGTGGATCGGGAAAGGGAATTGCGCGATCGGGCAAGTGACAAGAATGTGGCCAATCGCGGAAACAAGGGATGGAATCAGTCTAATCACCGTGCTGTTCGCGGTTAGCTAGCCGTTCGACATTGCCAGCGCGCCCATACTATTGTACTATTAGGTGAGGTAAACTTATGGTATCGGGGTGGGGGTGTAGGTGACATGATTCGTGTGTTCCCTGATTTGCGGGACGACGACCCCATTTTAGCGCTCTTTCACAAAGGAGTGAAGGGCCAGTGGTCCGCTAGCGAGTTTGACTGGACGTTGCCTTTTGGATTCCATGAGCCGGAAGCAGCTTCCTTTGCACGAATTTTGACGCCTGTCTATTTAGGCGAGCAGACTGCCATGCTTGGGGCATCTACGATATTGCAGCATTTTGCTATGGAGCATGAAACGAGTGCCGAGCTTTATATTACCACCTTTATGTTGGATGAGGCGCGCCATTTTGAAATGCTCACGCGCGTGTACAAGCTTTTGCATCAAACACCTTTGGAGATGCGTGACCTACGCGAAATGTTTCGCTATCATCACAGATTACTGAAGTCTAAGCATCGTATCGATTGGTTATTTGGCATTTTGGTGAGCGACTTATTTGCCAAAAACTTTTATGGAGCGTTTCGCAAATACTTCCCTGACACGCTGTTTGGTAAACTGTCTGTGCGTATCATCTCTGACGAGGCACGGCATCAGGCGTTTGCCGAGCATTATCTAGGGGCATTGCGTGATGAACTGCCGCATGAAGTTCGCGATCGATTGCTTGAGATGCGCGATGACTTACTGTTTATCATGCAAGGTATGCTCAGGCGTCTGGCCCCGGATGCAGCGCTGGTGGGCATCGACGGTTACGCCATCATGCAGGAACTCGAACACGATGTGAAGCGCAAGGTCGATATTCTGGGACTTGAGCAAGAGGAACGCGAGGCTGTTTTGCGGGCTGAAGAAGAGGCTGAACACGCAGCGGCCGCAGAGGCATCTGCGGAGCTGGTGGCGACTTCTGATACGTCCGCTTCAGAGTAATTGCAGGATGACTAGGCGAGCGCTGTAACCGTACACAGGTTGCAGCGCTTTTTATTGTGTTACAAAATTCGGCATGTTTTGCGCACTCCTAGCTCTTGCTTTACAATAACCGTGATATGGATAAGCTGTTTCGGGTGAAAAGGAGATGTGAACATTGGCAGATGAACAGACGATGGTAACAAAAACGTCAGAAGCGCCAGTTGAACCGAAGATGGAGAAAGATCCGCGCTTCGAAGAAGTTACGCGCGCATTGGAGGTCCTGCAACAGGCGTCGGTAGAGCCGGAGCGCGAGAAACGCATGGCTGTCGCCCGACAGGCACTGGATGTCTCTAAGGAGTGCATTGAAGCCTGGCTGCTGTTGGCTAATGAGGCAGCTGGAGACCTAGATGCCACCAAAGAGTACCTGAACGAGGCGGTTGCGGCCGGCGACCGGCTATTTGCGAGTCGTCGGGAAACGTGGCGCGGAAAGTTTTGGACTGTTCCGCAGACGCGTTCGTATATGCAAGCGCGCACGGGCCTTGGGCAGCTTCTTTGGGATACAGGGGAACGCGAGCGCGCAGTAGAAGTGCTCACTGAAACGCTGGCGCTGAATCCTGCCGACCATCAAGGGGTGCGTTTCGTGCTGCTCAAAGCCCTGTTTGAGCTTGAGCGCTACGAGGACGCATACGCCGTGGTGGAACAGTATCCGGATGAGCAGAGTACCCCTATGCTGTACGCGAAATTACTCTCGGCTTACACTGTGCACGGAGATTCATTGCTCGCACGCTCTGCCTTCATCGCCGCTCGTAAACAAAACCCGCATGTGCTCGATTATTTGACGGGATTGCGTCAGTTGCCACAAAAGCTCCCGCGCCAAGCGAAAGCAGGGGATGAGTCCGAAGCGATTCGCTATGTGGCCGTCTATGGGGATGTCTGGGAGCAAGCGCCAGGCGCTATCGCATTTGTGCGCACCCAAAAGAAATTGCGGATGGATAAAGAGGCGCGTAAACAAAAGTAGTGGGGATGAAACTTTTCCCTTCTCGCTACGTAAACCTTTATAGATGGCGCTATCGCGCCACCGGAGTTATCCTGATATGCATTTTTTAGTAGGGGAGTGTGCAGCTGTGGCAGACGATCAATCCTTTGATTTAAACGCTGCCACTTGGCGGCACGGCCATGCTGATGAAGCGACCTACGTAGAAGCGTTGGCTATGCGTTTGGAGAAGTCACTTCCAGGTATCGCCGTGATTGAACGTGACCGCCGGCTATTTTCTAAGACGCACAAAGTCACGAAAATCGAAGTTCGCTTTGGAGCCGAGGATTATGTCTTGACCCAAGAGCACACGCGCTATGTCGCGCGTCTAGCCAAGACGGTTCGAGGCATCGTCCTGTCGAGCCAAGAGTTGCCGTTATCGGAATGGCTGCAGGAACTTTCAGCAGCGCTCGCCGACTATGCCCGACAGAATGATGAGGCGCGTCGAACCCTGATGGAATTTCTTCTCTAGAAGGAGGTGGGAACTTGTTTTCACTGCGCTTTTTCGGTGGAAAGTCTAAGGATCCGTCGGACGATGCATCTCGCTTGAACAGTCCGCCGCCTCCGGTGCTGGACTTGGCTGCTTTGCGACAGCAGGATCAACTGCGCGCCAAACAGACACAAGAGGCACTTGCACGCGGGCAACTGCCGCCAAATGTCGTGGAGCGCTTACAGTCTGAGCGAGCAGGTAATCTGCCGTGGACGAGTGACTTGAGTGTGCAAGAGTGGGCATCGTTGCGCCAATATAGGCTAAAACCACTAGGCCAGGTCATGGGCAGTGCCTTTTACCACATCGGATATATCCCCAACCCAGGGATGAACTGGTATCCAAGCAGTCAAGAACTGCGCCCTCCCACACAAGCGATGTACCAGAGCCGACACTTAGCCATGGAGCGTCTCAGACAAGAGGCGATGTTGTTGGGAGCCAACGCAGTGGTAGGTGTACATCTTGAACATAAGGGCTTTCAGACGGAAGCCGGGATGATGGAGTACGCCGCGTTTGGCACGGCGGTGTACATCGAAGACTTGGGACAGCGGTCCCAGCCGCTTCTTTGCACAGTGAGCGGGCAAGATTTCGCCAGACTGACAGCCGCAGGAGCGATCCCGGTAGGCCTTGCGCTCGGTGCCTCCTTCTACTACCTATACACCGACTGGTGGGATATGCGGCAAGAGAATAGTTGGTATAATCAGGAGATGCAACATTTTGTGCGCGGTGTGGCCGAAGCCCGTCGCTTGGCTACCCGGCGCATGCGTGAAGATGTCACGCAGTCCGGTGGGGACGGCGTGATTGGTACAGATATGCATTTGCATGTGGAAGAAATCGGTGGCGGACGCTCGACTGACGAAGGCGAAGCCATTATTGATCACGTGATTGAGGTCTTCATGCTAGGAACGGTTATTGCCTATGAGCGCAGAGTAGTGCCAGAACAACTGCAGGCGTCTGCAGTGCTGGATTTACGCGTATAAGAGGGGGCTTCTTTATGGCGGATCAAGAATATCAGGATCTACCCAAGCACGCACTTGAGCGCTTGCAGGGCTTACGTAGTGCCAACCATCCTGGTGGCGTGTTTACAAGTGACTTGTCAGTCAACGAGTTTCTGCTCGTTCGCGAGGCGGGCTTTGAGCCGATCGGTATGGTCGTCGGCAGCTCGATTTACCACATCGGCTTTCAACAGGCCAACTTTCGAAACAATGAGGAGATGCAAGTCCTCAGCCAAGCGATGTACCATGCCCGTGAACTGGCCATGTCGCGGATGGAGGAAGAAGCGGCGGCGCTAGGGGCAGACGGAGTCGTTGGTGTGCGTCTGGAAGTGGGACAGTACGAGTGGGGTGAAGGACTAGCGGAGTTTCTGGCCGTAGGCACCGCCGTAGCGGCACGTAACAAAACTACGGGATATCGCATGGCAAACGGGAAGCCGTTTACCAGTGACCTTTCCGGTCAGGACTTCTGGACGCTGTTGCGCGCTGGTTATCGACCATTGTCGCTCGTCATGGGCAGTTGCGTATACCACGTCGCACACCAGTCATTCCGGCAGTACATGCGTTCAGTCGGACAAAACTGTGAGATGCCAAACTTCACACAGGCGCTGTATGACGCGCGTGAACTCGCCATGGAGCGCATGCAGATCGAAGCGCATACAGCCAAAGCCGAAGGCATTGTCGGGGTCAACCTGCATGAGAAAAGTCACGGGTGGGGTAGTCACGTCATCGAATTTTTCGCTGTAGGCACGGCTGTGACGCCAACGTCTAGTGATCATTCGATTCCGACACCGCAACTCATCTTAACGCTCAACGATTAAACGCGACTCTGATGTCGAAGGAGGCAGTTCCATGGCGATATTCAAGCGTGCAGCCAAGATCGTCGAGAGTCACGTGAATGATCGGGCAGCGCATGCGCTGACACCGGAGCAGCAACTGGAGGCCGCCTACCTACAGATGGTCGAACAAGTCGGCGAAGTTAAGGCGCAAATCGGCGAGATCGACTACGCGCTGACTTCGGCGAAACGCGATCTGGAAGATCTGGACACGCGGATGCAAGCGCTGATGCAAGAGGCCGAAAAGGCCTTGCAAGATGGCGACGAGGACCGCGCGCGCAGTCGTTTGGAACGCCGGAGCACTTCTGCTGATCGGCGTAGCGAAGTGGCGGCTCGTGTGAAGGTGCTTCAGACAACTGCTGACCGCTTGCGCGACGCACTCGAAGACTTGCGCGATCAGGTGACGACTTTTCGCGACAAACGCACCGCGATCGATGCGCGTACGCACGCGGCACTTGCGCAAGACGCGATGCACAAGGCGGCCAAGGCGCTTGATGGAACTGCCTCTGATGTATTGGATCAAGCGGCGCAGCAGGCGCGTGAGGTCGAGGCGCGAAGTGAACTGTCAGAGAGTATCGATGAGCAACTGGAACGTTTGCAGCGCGAAAAGCAGTAAGTCTCTCCTGAAATTTTCATCTTTGCATGGGGTCGTGTGCCTTTTCTCTGGGCACACGACCCCTTTGCGTTACCAAGACTCCCATAAGCGACTAGTTTATGATACGATATGGGCCATATAAAGATGGTGACATCGCCATTGTCTACGGAAAAGTCGGCGGCTAGCCCGTCATACCGTGGACGGCTGATAGTCACAGGAGAACTGGGAGAGAAATAGGAGTGACGTGCGTTGTTCATTGTGCAAAAATTCGGTGGAACTTCAGTTGGCTCTGCGCAGCGCATACGCGCAGTCGCGGCCCGTGTGGCCAAACGCGTACAGGCGGGTGACCAAGTCGTGGTCGTCGTGTCCGCTATGGGGCATTCTACAGACGAATTAGTGGGACTTTCACAAGCCGTCAGCAGCACGCGCAATAACCGCGAGATGGACGCTTTGCTCGCCACAGGGGAGCAGGTATCGACCGCCCTTCTTGCGATGGCTTTGCAGGACCTCGGGGTCGAAGCGGCATCGTTTACCGGATGGCAGGCAGGCGTGCGCACAGAACCTGTACATGGCGCTGCTCGGATCGAAGCGATCGATCCGCAGCCTGTCCGGACTTACGTCGATGGTGGCGGTGTGCCCGTGGTTGCAGGCTTTCAAGGTATCGCGGCTGGAGCTGTGACCACACTTGGCCGTGGAGGGTCTGATACGACTGCGGTAGCCCTTACGGCTGCGCTGAAGGCCGATCTCTGCGAGATCTATACCGATGTCGATGGCGTGTACACAGCGGATCCGCGGATGGTCGCCACGGCGCGAAAATTGACTGATATTAGCTATGAAGAAATGCTCGAATTGGCCAACCTTGGCACGCAAGTCCTGCATCCGAGAGCCGTGGAGACGGCCAAGCGACATGGAGTGAATGTGGTGGTACGTACAAGTTTTGCTGATACGGAAGGAACGGTGATTACAGATATGGCCTCTATGGAGGGCTTGCGCGTAGTCACGGGCGTTGCATTTGAAAAAGAAGTGGCGCGTATCGCTCTGGTGGGGATGCCGCGCTCTGAGCGTCAGCTGGCAGACGTTTTTACGGCACTTGCCGACAGTCAGGTCAATGTCGATGTCATCGTGCAAAGCGTGGTTAAAAGCGAGACTGTGGATGTGTCGTTTACAGTGCAGGAAGCGGATGTAGAGCGAACCCTGGCGATCTGCGAACGTTCGCGTGAACGAATCGCCTATAAGGAATTGCTACACGAAACAGGATTGTCCAAAATCTCGATTGTCGGTGCTGGTATGATCAGCAATCCTGGCGTGGCGGCGCAAATGTTCGCTGCCCTGGAAGCTGTCAGTGCACAGGTGTGGATGGTCAGCACCTCTGAGATCAAGGTATCCTGTGTGATCGATCAACGACACCTAAAGTCGGCTCTCGATAGCGTCCACGAGTCATTTGCCCTCCATCAAGAATAAGTTAGCAGCTTACAGGACACAAAGGGCCCGGGATCCTGATGGACAGGAAATCCAGGCCCTTTTTGTGCCTAGCAAGCAGGCTACAAGGTGGCAGGCTGCTCCGTGACTGAGGGGGCTTTCTCTGACAAGGGACGAAAGGGCCAGAAATGACCACGATTGATGATCCTCGAGAAGGCCGGCACAAAGAATCCCAGTATGATGGTGGTGTACAGAAACAATCCGATGATCACTGACAGTCCGATCTCGACGAGCGAGGTGACGCCAGACACAGTCATGGAACCAAACGTGCCTGCCATGATGATCGCGGCTGAGAAGATGACGTTGCCCATGTAGCCCATCGCCGTGCGCATCGCTTGCGCCGGTGTGATCCCTTCTTTGCGCCGGAGCTCCTCCTCAAAGCGCGACATCAGGAAAATACAATAATCAACCCCGAGTGCGACTAAAAGGAGGAAGACGAAAAAGGGAACGGTCCAACTGAGCCCTGACTTGTGCATAAGGTCGATGACGACCGTCTGCAACAGACCCATCGTGATAAAGTAAGTCCCTGCAAGGGACGCCAAGATGTACAGCGGTGTCAAGATGGAACGCAGCATCAAAATGAGAAGAATCAAGATGGATCCCATGATTAGCAAAACAGCATGCGTAAAGTCCTGCGTCGAGATCTGATTTAACGCCGCTTGCGTAGGCGTCGTGCCAGCGGCGAGGATCGTCCCGCTCGATAGCGGACTAGACGCCAGCGCAGTACGGGCTGTCTGGAGCAACGATGGCATAAGCCGAATGGCTGTCATCGAAAATGGGTTGCTCGTCAGCACCACCGTAAACGAAGCGATGTGCCCGTCAGGCGAGATATAGGTTTGCAGCGCCTGATTGAGTGAGGCGTTGTCGGCAATCGTACGGGCCGGCACGTAAAAGCCGGGGTTGCCATAGGTGGTCGCCGCTTTTGTGTCGGATAGATAGGCTTGAACCTGCTGATTACCATGCAGTGCCTTGGCAGTACCGCTGCCGGCGTCTTGAAGCCCCGTGGCTAAGCTGCCTAACTGACCTGTAAGGGTATGGACACCACTGGCCACTTGACTGCCGCCTGCTGCGAGAGTGGCAGTACCGGAGGACAACTGTTGACTAGCTCCTGTTAACGTAGCGGTGCCCTGGGCCAATTGCCCTGAGCTATCGGCGAGGGTGCGTGCACCCGCGGCCGCTGTCTGTGTGGCAGTTGACAGATGGGTGAGACCGGTCGACAACTGCGTCGACGCGGCCGTCAGCTTTGAAAGACCGCCGGTGAGTTGCGTAGACCCGGCGGCGAGGCTAGACGTCGCTTGGCTGATCTTTGCGGTCCCACTGCTTTGCGCAGTAGCCATCGCCATGATCTGCTGCCACTGGGGACTCTGTGCGTCTTGAGGATGAGCTTTCGCCCAGGCGGCCATCGCGCTGGCTAACCCTTGCGCCAGTTGCGCCAACTTTTGTTCTGACGCCTGAACGCTGGCCAGTCCTCCTTGAACCTGTGTCGAGCCGTTCGTCGACTGCTTCAGACCGACTGTAAGCTGTCTGCTGCCGTTGGCTGTAGACGTAGCCCCTTGAGAGAGTGTCTGAAGACCGCTCGACAAAGAATGAACCCCTCGTTGCCAACTGTCAAACCCTTGATTCAAGTGCAACATTTGCGCTGAAAAGGTGGATGCGCCAAGGCTTTCCTGTGACAGGCCCTTGGCAAGCGCCGCCGCTCCTGCATCCAACTGCTGCGCCTGAGACGCTCCGGCGGCCACTTTATGCCCGGATGCGGTCAAACTGGATGCGAGTGTACCGATGCCTTGATTGATTCGACGAATCCCTTGCGCAGCCTCAGTGTTCTGGTGCGCGATTGTAAAAGATGGAATGACTTTGCCTGTAGGCTGCGTTGCGCTGAGCACCTGCGCGACGCCCGAGCTGTGCGTGATTGCAGCGGAGATCTGCGCAATCGTAGCGAGTCCCTGCGGCGTTCGCAGATTCTCAGTCGTGTGAAGCACCAACTGCATCGGTAGCACGTGTCCTGGCCCAAAGGCGCTGGCGACCACGTGAAAACCGGTTGCGGACGGCGCGTCCGGGATGTCTGACAGTGGGTCAAAGGTACGCTGATCTGTGAACAGCAAGGCGACTGGCACCAGCGCTACACACAGCGCGAGCAGCGTGTACCAAGGTTTGCGCGTCGCGATTCCTGAGGTGAAGCCCCACAGTCGTGACGGCTGGTGTACCGCCCCTGCGACAGGCCGGCGGGGCCAAAACAGACTGCGTCCAAAAATCGCCATTAAGGCGGGTAAAAAGGTAAGACAGGCGACCAGTACGACCGCGATGCCGATCGATACACCGACGGCGCTTCGATAGAGTCCGAAGCGCGTAAAAAATAGCACAGCGAACGAGACGAACACAGTCGAGGCAGAGAACGTCATCGTTTTGGCGACAGACGCAAGGGTCTGGCCCAAAGCGTGCACAACGTCCTCAGACTTGGTGAGTTCTTCACGAAACCGACTTTGCAGGATGATCGTGTAGTCGGTCCCTGCTCCAAACAGGACAGCGATCAAAAATGTCTGGGTGAACGTCGAGGACGGCAAGCCATGCTCGGCCAGTAAAGCCACGAGACCTGACGAGATCAAAAAGGAAATGCCGATAGCCAGTAGCGTGAGCAACGGTGCGAGCAGCGACCGAAAGACGAGCAGCAAAATGAGCAAAACCAAGACCACAGTAACGAGCGCTGTCTTTTGCACGCCACTTTGCGAGATGCTGATCTCATCTTGCTGGATCGGCGCGTCCCCTGTAAAGTAGATGTGAGCGCCTTTCGGGTATGTGGCGAATGCGGTATGAAGACGAGCCACTGCCGCTTTCGTCGGCGCACTGACATCAGCCTGCGAAAAACCGACCAAGGCGATGGATGTCGTGCCACTGGCACTCGTAAAGGAAGAGGCCACGGCATGCGGTGAGTTGAACGCATCTTGTACAGATGTGATACCCACAGACTTTTTGTGCGTCGCCAGTTCATGGAGTTTGGCCTGGAAATAGCGAAGATCCGCCTGATCAAGTCCCCCTGCCCGGTAGAGTGCAATCACGGCAGTGCTGCCCGACTGGTGACTGGGATTGACTCGATTCAGCAGCGACTGTGCGACAGTCACCGACGCATTGGCAGGCAGATAGTTGGCATTTTGCGATGCAACGACTGCGGTCAAACTAGGCAACCCGACCATCGCACCTGCGACGAGCAGGACCCAAAGAACGACGATGGCGAAACGGAAGCGGTGGATAAAACGAGCATAGGCTTGAGCCATGGGGCCCTCCGATCTATACAGTAGCACGCAGGCTACCGACCTGACTTTACAGATATGGCACAATCGATTTGTGAGTAAATGCTCACCTTTTGCTTTATTATGTGAGTCAAGACTCATATCTGTCAACGGGAGATGTCGTGAACAATGAGTGACGAATCGGTGCGCAGGACGCCACAAGGAGAACGAGGCAGAAGGCGAGTCGAACTGATCCTGAGTGCAGCAGAAGAAGAACTCGCGGCAGCAGGCTATGACAATTTCACGACCAACGGGGTCGCGGCCCGCGCTGGTATTTCCATCGGCTCAATCTATCAATTTTTCCCGCATAAAGAAGCGCTGGTGCAGGCGCTAGCCGAGCGCGTGCAAAGTGCCATGCGTGAACTGTACGATCGCCTTTTCTCCGAACTGACACTCGATCTGAGCTTGCCGCAGATGGTTGACTTTCTTATCGATCCCTTGGTGGCGTATACGGCCGCCAATCCTGCCTTTGAAATACTTTTTTGTTCGGTGATTACCCCGCACAGTATCGGCAGCGCGGTGGATACGGTGCGCGCGGAAATCGTCGAGCGCGTGCGCCAGCTTTTCTCCGACAAGTGCCCGGATTTGCCAAGCGGTAAAAGGGATCTTTACGTCACTGTGAGCGTGCAGGCAGTGGAAGCGCTGTTGCCACTTGTGTCAAGAGGGGACGATGCGCACCGGGCCGAGGCGCTCGCAGAGATTAAGCGCATGCTCATTGCGTATCTCGGCCCGGTACTAGGCAGTTGAATCAGTGAACGATGTTCCAGAATCCGGAATCTTCGGAACCTAGATGCCACACGGCGACGCCAGCCAAGCCGTAGAGATGGACGAGCCCGTCGACGGCGGCTAGACTGGCGTCGTCTTCGAACCACACGACGTGTTGCACACCCTGTGCGTCTGTGTAGTCAAAGGTAGGCGTATCGGAGATCGGGTCGGTGTGGATCACGGCGTGGTACTGAGCTGCTAAAGCCTGCGCTTGGCCCATGCTAACTTCGACACCTGAGTGTTGACTCCAGTCGTAACCGAAGTCGGCCATGCCAAGGAGGATCTTGCTGGCTGGAATCTGCTGGAGCGCGTACTGAACGACGCGCTGCGTGTTCGATAGCGTGGCGATCGCGCCCGGCTGTCCTTGCGGAACATGCTCGTCGTAGGTGATGAGCATAACCCAGTCTGCATACTGACCGAGCGCCTGATAGTCATAGGCGCTGGCGCCGCCTTGGCTCTCATAGCTTTCAGGCAAGCAAACCATCGTCTTTTTCCCGATCGCGGATAGTGCGGCATGCAAATCGCGTAAGAAGGCGACGTATGCCATCCTGTCACTCGGCATCATGTGCTCAAAGTCGACAGTGACCCCTGCTAGCTTCTCTTTGACGACAATACCTACAACTTCGTTGACAAGTGCGTGGCGCATTGCAGACGTGCCGATCACCTGATTGACAATCGTAGGGTCTGACTGGTGGGTCACGTTGTTGTAGTTGCCGAGCACCATAAAGGCGGCGATTTGGCTTTGCTGCACTTGCGCGAGTTGCGCGGCCGCCGCATTACTCAGCGTTGCAGGCACATACTGCGTCCCAGCTTGGCTTTGCCCGGTTGCCGCCGCACCGCTTGGCAAGTCTGTGTTCAAAGGGTAATCGGTGAAGCCAAGCGCTGTGATCGCTTGACTGTGTGCCGTCAGATCCGCGTCTTGCGTGCTGGTCGCAAAGAAGTAGACCACCGGCGGCTTTGAAGGCGGTATGAGCGGCGGTGTGAGTAGCCGACTGGTCGTAAGTGGTTTCGCCATGATCGCGTTCGCGCGCTCGACGATTCGGGCAAAGGCGGCGCGTGTAACGGTGGCGTCAGGACTAAAGTGACCGGGTGCTGTCACAGCCATCAGGCGCGTGGCGAGGATGCTGTTGACGTACATCTGCTCGTTGACTGGGACAACAGCCATATCGCTGAGGCTAAATGGCCGTATGTAGTCGTACTTGTCAATACCGTAGGCGTGCGCTAGCAACAAGGCCAGTGCCAGCCGTGTCGCAGGCGCTTGAAACGAGGGGATGCTAAGGTGGGTGAACCAGCCTTGCGCTGCGGCATCAGATACATAGGGGGCTACGTCCGAGGAGGGTCCCACATGATTGGTGGCATACACAGGGCTGACTGGATAGTGAAGCGCATGACTCTTCCAGGACAGAATCATCGCAATCGCATCCTCGTAAGTGATGGCAGCACTCGCGTGGTAAGAGGCATCGACTGCATCGGGCGGCAATTGGGCCAGCAGTCGATTGGCTAGCGACTGGTATGCGGGTTGTCCCCGTAGAAGCAAAAGGTCGGCGCGGGCATTGGCAAAGGCGCGTACGTTGCTGTTGGCATAGCAGTTTGCCAGCCCCCAAAGGGCCGGTCCACTGCCTTTTTGTAAGGACAATTGGCGTGCGAATTCGCGTTCGGCAACCGCGAACTGGCCTTTTTTATAATAGCCCCAGCCGAGGATGTTCCAGACCGTGGCGTCGTTCGGTGCGACTTGTGCAGCATGAAGCAATACGGGCACGGCGGCCGCAAAGTTCGTCACAGCCAGCAGGACGCCTTCCTCGTATAGAGGTGGTTCCCAGTCTGGCGCCAATCGCACAGCCGCACGAAAATCCGCTAACGCTAGTGTGGGATTGGCTGCTTTGGCGGCTAGTCCTGCGCGATACAGCGCGGCAGCTTGCGTAGACACGGTCATTGCCGCCGCTCGCTGGTCAGGGATGACGAGTGCGGCGACGAGCGGGATCATCAGTCCGAAAAACGTCCTTTTTGTCGTGAAACGTCGACGATTCACAAGAACACTCCATCTCATAAAAGGATCTTTGATCATGCTGTGCCATCACGAAATAGCAGGCTATCGACTAGTCAAATTTGTGCTAGTATAAAACCTATACAGACCATTCAAAGGGGACCACGTATGGAAGACGTGACCGAACGCACGCGACAGATTCGCCGTCGCGACCTTTCTAGCCAAGAGCTCGTGGGACACTATCTTCATAGAATAGAGCAACACGAGCAAAAGCTGCAAGCGCATATCACGGTTTGCGCCACTGAGGTTCAATCTGCTGCGGCGCATGCCGATGAACTGTGGCACCGCGGTATGTGGACAGGCGTCCTGCACGGCATTCCAGTCGGGCTGAAAGATCTGATCGACACGGCAGGAGTGCGCACGACAGCCGGGTCTGAGGCATTCGCGACGCGCGTGCCGACGGAAGATGCACAGGTCTGGCAGCAGTTACAACGTGCTGGCGCACTGTTGCTTGGCAAGCACAACATGCACGAATTTGCCTACGGTACCACGAACGAGAACGCGTACTTTGGCACCGTACATAATCCTTGGGATTTACATCGTACAGCTGGTGGATCGAGCGGTGGCAGTGCTGCGGCGGTCGCGGCGGATCTCAGTCCGTTCTCGATCGGAACTGACACAGGCGGCTCCATTCGCATTCCAGCGGCGTGTACAGGCATCTACGGGTTAAAGCCCACCTACGGACTCGTCAGTACCCGCGGCGTGACCCCGCTGGCGTACTCACTCGATCATGTCGGACCCTTGGCGCGATCGGTGCGAGACATCGCTCTCTTGATGGACGTGATAGCCGGCTATGATCCGTTTGACCCCTGTTCTGTGCGCACGGGTCAAGACGCTGAAGCGCGTTATGGGCAAAAGATCGGGCAGCCGGTTACAGGCCTGCGTATCGGTTACGAAGAGCACTTTTTTTGCCAAGGTGTCGATCAGGTGATCCTGATTGCCTTGCAGGACGCCTTACACGCGCTTGCACAAGCTGGCGCACAGGTGACGAAGGTGTCGATTCCGTTCATGGAACACGTCCCCAAGTGGCAAAATGAAATCATCTCCTCCGAAGCGTTCGCGTTTCATCAGACTCGACTGGATGACGACAGCACGCCTTTCGGGCAGGCTACACGCAGGCGTCTGGAGTCAGGACGTTCGCTTACCGGTGCGCAGTATGCGGCGGCAAACTGGGGTCGCAGACAGTTTGTGCGTGCGCTAGACGAGGTGTTTCGAGAGATCGACGTGCTCATCACGCCTACGCTGCGCTTTGTGGCTCCTGACTTGCGTATGGATACCACGCGTGTGAACGGGGAGGACGTGGCTTACAAAGGGTGTATGACCCAGTTCACGAATCCGTTCAATCTTGCTGGATACCCGGCTTTTGCAGTCCCGTTCGGGTTGTCGCCGGAGGGATTGCCGATCAGCTTGCAACTCGTTGCTGCGCCTTTTGCCGAAAGGTGCCTGCTACAAGTCGGCGCAGAGCTAGAGGGGCTACGGCCATATGTTGCACCGCCTGGATTTGCGGAGTAAAGAGAAGCGTGAAGCTAGCGCGCAAGGGGGCTACTGTAGTGGACGACGGATATCGGGCGTGGCTTGACGATGAACGGGTGGATCCCGAGTTGCGGGAAGAATTGCGTACTTTAGAACGCATGGGTCAGACGGAGGAATTGGCGGATCGGTTCGCGGCACACCTGGCTTTTGGCACGGGCGGATTGCGGGCCAAACTGGGAGCCGGAACGAACCGAATGAATGTACATACCGTGCGCAAGGCGTCCGCGGGTGTGGTGCGCTGGCTGTGTGCACAGCCGCCGAGTGTGCCGCGTCGGATCGTGATCGCGTATGACGGGCGACACAAGTCAGCGCAGTTCGCTATGGACTGTGCGCGGGTGGCAGCAGCGTATAACGTGGAAGCGTTTGTATTCCCGGAAGCCCGACCGACACCACTGCTATCCTATGCCGTCCGATATCTTCAGTGCGGCGCTGGTGTGATGGTAACGGCTAGCCACAACCCGGCTGACTATAACGGCTACAAAGTGTATGGCGCAGACGGAGCGCAAGTCCTCGCAAAGGCTGCCATGGCTATTGTCGATGAGATGGAGCGAGCTGGCGATCTGCTAGATATCCCACTGCAGGAGGAGCAGGAGGCGCGCGCCAAGGGTCTGCTGCAGACGGTAGCGCCGATTGTCGAAGCGTCTTACATGGATGAGCTGACCGTTTTGCACCGCGCGCTCCATGCGGGCGAAAAAGAGGCGCTCAGTATCGTCTATACGCCTTTACACGGTACAGGTGGCGCCTTGGTTCCTCAGGCGCTCAAGCGAGCTGGATTCACGCATGTGCATATCGTGGCTGAACAAGCGACGCTTGATGCTGAATTCACGCATGTGCGCAGTCCAAATCCGGAGGAGAAGGCCGCTTATGACTTGGCGCTCGACACCGCCCGGCGGCTGGCAGAAGATCCGACAGTCGGCGCTCCAGATATTTTGCTGGCGACCGACCCCGATGCGGATCGCGTCGGCGTGATGGCACGGCGTTTTGATGGCACCTATATGCCGCTTAGTGGCAATGAAGTTGGCGCTTTAGTGCTGGCGGATTATTTAGCGGACCTGAAAAATCGCGCTTTGCTCCCAGACAACGCGACTGTGGTGACAACACACGTGACGTCTGACTTTGGTGAGGCGGTTGCGCGCTCCTTTGGGGTCGATACCGAACGTACGCTGACTGGGTTTAAGTTTATCGGTGAAAAGATCGCGCAGTATGAAGCTTCTGGCAAGCGCGCGTTTGTCTTTGGCTACGAAGAGAGTGTGGGCTATCTGGCCAAACCATTCGTACGCGACAAAGATAGCGTGCAGGCCGTCTTGCTCATCGCGCAGATGGCAGCGGCGTTAAAAGCGCAAGGCAGTGACTTGCCGACAGCGTTGCAGCGCTTGTTTGATCAGTTCGGTTTCTACTTCGATCGTCAGCTGAGTTTTACGTTTGAAGGGCAAAGCGGGATCGAGCAGATGCGCGCGCTGATGACAGATTTGCGGCAACAGGCGCTCGAAGTCGAACACCTGTCGCTCATGGCCGTTGAAGATGCGTGGGCCGGGATCACCCGCTTTGCGGACGGACGCGAAACGGCGCTGACGCTTCCACAAAGTGACGTTCTGAAGTTTCTCTATACGGGCGGCGCCTGGATTGCTGTCCGACCTTCTGGGACAGAGCCGAAACTGAAAGCTTATCTCGGCGTCTGTGAGCCGAGTGAACAAGCGGCCATGCAGCGTCTTGACCAATTGCAACACGCGTTTAAAAAGCGCGCCAATTTATAGCGTGACGACGAAAGGAGGGACGCACAGTGCGTACCCTTGTCCCTGTTTTACAACACCGCGTGTGGGGTGGACAGTACCTTGCCCAAGTTTTTCCGGATGCGCAGGCCAAACCTCCAGTGGGCGAGGCGTGGTTGTTGTCTGATCACCCGACGGCGCGAACGCTCGATGAGCAAGGTCGCGCTCTATCGGAGATGGTGCCTGATCGGCCCTGGTTTCCGGTGCTGATCAAAATTTTGCATGCGGTGACAGACCTCTCCGTACAGGTGCATCCGAACGACGAGCAGGCCAAAGCGATTGGCGACCTTGGCAAGACGGAAGGATGGCTGATCCTGTCCGCTACACCGGGTGCGCGCATTTGTTATGGACATCACGCACAGTCCCCGGAACAGCTACGTGAGGCGGCGGCGAGTGGCACCCTCGATACTTGGCTGCGGTATACGGAAGTATCGGCAGGACAGTACTTTCCTGTGCCGGCAGGTACTGTTCACGCACTTGGAGGCGGCATCGTCGCGCTCGAGGTTCAACAGGCATCCGATACGACGTACCGCTTGTACGACTATCATCGCAAAGATACCAATGGAGAACTGCGTGCGCTGCATGTAGACGAAGGCATCGCCGTGACCGCGTTTCCTCAGCCACCGCTGCCGGAGCAAGGCGCGCGAGTCCCGCATGATGGCCTGATCGAGTATGAAAACCATGCGTACTACGGTGTCGCGACGGCAGATGTGGACGGAGCATTCACCCATGCGGCAGTGCCAGATCGCCTGCTGTGCGTTGTCCTGCTAGACGGAGAGGTGGCCCCGACTTCCTTTCCACGTCGACCGACGCCGTTTCAAACCTGGGTGTTTGAGGAGGGCGAAGCTGTTTCACTTCGCGGCACTGGTCGAGTGGCGATTGTGCAGATCCCGTTGCATTGATGGATGTGTGTGTCGTCGGCGTCGGCAAATGTGCGCACATTTGTGCGCACGCCTGTGTGCAAAACCCGGAATCTGTCGTATACTATGCGCATAGCAAGTAAACGAAAGGGTGGATCACAACGATGGAATTTACGACCTTTGAAGTCGCGTATCGGTTGAATGTGTCGGAGGAAACAGTACGCCGCTGGATTCGCACTGGTCAGTTGAAAGCGGATGACAGCAGCGGCAAGTACTTGATTAGAGACGAAGATCTGCAACAGTTTTTGCGCCGTCGAGGTACCCCTGCAGGCAAAGCGATGAGTTGGCTGGCGACCGTGGGCAGTGCAGGTGTGCGTGCGGCGGCTCCAGGAGTCGCCTATGCTGCGACTAATGTGATGACTTCCGCTGCCTTGTCCGGCATTAAGCTGTATAAAGTGTTATCGGGTCTGGAAAAAGTCGGTGCGGACGAACTCTCAGTGATGGTCGATGAAGTGGATAAAAGCTTGGCTAGTTTGAGAGAGAACCTGCAAGTGATCGAGGAACAAAAGGCGAAGTTAGAAGAAGGCATTCGGGAACTTGAAGAGATTAGAGCCAAGTTGGTAACTACCTGAGGCCACGAGGGGATGAGGCTTGCGTGATCGTAACGAGTGCCACGATCGAAATGGCGCAGTCAGACGTAGAGGCAGCAATTCGGGAGATGTTGCCGGACGGGTATCGGATTCGCCATCTCCATCTGACCCCCAAAGGGGCGACGGCCACAGTCTCGACACCTTGGGTGACAGCTGATCTCACCGTCCAACTGACGGAGCAAGAAGCGCAAGGGCGGTTTCGTTGGCGCGTGCAAGTGAATAAGTGGATTCCGATTCCAGGCGCCGTCGTCAGCGCGATTTTGCGCGGCATTACCGCACAGGCGCCGCTTGGGATCAAGGCTGAGGGTGAATATCTCATCCTGGATCTGTCCGCTTTGCTCGCGCCGCAGATCGTCGCCAAGGCGTACGATCTCTCGCTTGCGGCAGGGGCCTTGCGCCTTTATGCGCAAGAGATCGACATCACACAGGCAGTGAGTGCAGGGCAAGGCCAAGGTCAAGCTGCCACAGACGGCATCGCGTGATGGCGCCATCATGCTGTATTTAAGGGAGGCTGGGGGCGCGGGTGTTTCATGGAGTCGGTCTTCCGCTTTTAGTGGCGGTGTTTCTGGTAAGTGGATTTGTAGCGGGTTTCTTTGACTCAGTGGTGGGCGGCAGCGGTGTGATCACTCTGCCGACTTTGCTATGGGCGGGCATGGAACCCCATTTTGCTCTCGGGACCAACAAGTTTGCCGGTACGGCGGCATCCTCGATCAGTTCGTTCAACTATATTCGCTCCGGCAATCTGTACTGGCCGCTGCTGATCGTCATGATTCCTTTTACGTTCATCGGCGCGCTGATTGGCGCGGACACAGTGCTCGCTGTGAATCAACATTACTTGAAGTTGATCATCTTTATCGCTATCGTATTGATCGCTTTATTGACCCTTTGGAAAAAGGATATGGGGAAAGTCAATCGTTTTGCGGGCATGCGCACGAGAACATCGGTGCTCGCAGCGGTCATCGCGCTTGCGCTCGGTTTTTACGATGGATTTATCGGACCTGGTACAGGTTCTTTCTTGCTGTTCGTCTTTCTTACGGTCTTTCGCTTTGATTTTATCACGGCAGCCGGCAATGGGCGCGTGCTGAATTTTACAAGCAACGTGGCGGCGCTCGGCTTATTTGCCATTCGCGGGAAAGTCTTATACTTGCTTGGTTTGCCGATGGCGGCAGGCATGATGGTGGGCGCGCAAATCGGGTCGCAGTATGCGGTCAAGCGTGGAGCGACCTTCATTCGTCCTCTTTTCATCGGGGTCGCGATCGTGCTGTCGATTCGGATGGGGCTAGACGCCTTCACCCGGTTTTGAGAGAGGGAGTAAAGAGAGTGGCACATAGAGAGAATCTCATCGCTCATCTGCGTGATCACATCGTGATTGGCGATGGGGCGATGGCGACTCAGCTGTACCAGTTAGGTGTACCCGTCGGCGCGAGTTACCATGAGCTCAATGTGACGCAACCGGATGTCGTCGCAGCGGTGCACAGGTCCTATTATGAAGCTGGGGCGCGTCTGATCGAGACGAATACGTTCGGCGCACATCGTTTAGGGCTGGAACGCTATGGACTGGAAGACCAACTCGGGGCAATCAATAGCCAAGCCGTACGCATCGCGCGCTCGGCGGTGGGAGCAGACGCATACGTGGCCGCCACCATAGGCTCGATTGCTGGGCATCGCCTCCCTGAGGCCACAGATATCGATCTGGCGCGCGCGTACCGCGAACAGGCGCAAGCCCTTTTGGCGGAAGAGCCAGACGCCATCTTGCTGGAGACTTTTCTGGACGTCACTGAATTGCAACTGGCCATACGTACCGTTCGTGAGCTTTGTGCGCTACCGATCATTGCGCAACTGTCGCTTATTGAACACGATGTGACGCGCGACGGGCTGACGGTGACAGAAGGGTTTGCGCGGTTGCTAGACGCAGGTGCGGACGTGGTGGGACTCAATTGTCGGTATGGCCCGGCTGACATCGCGCGATCACTGAGCCATGTACAGGTGTTACCGGGAACACTCTTATCTGCCTACCCGAATGCAGGGCTGCTGAGTTTGACAGATGGGCATTATACGTATCCATCGAAGCCTGCTTACTTTGGTGAGATGGCAGAGTCTTTTCGACAGATCGGCGTCCGTCTTCTCGGTGGTTGCTGCGGGACGACTCCTGATCATGTCAGAGCGATGGCGACAGCGCTGGCAGATGTGCCACCGCTGTCGCCAAAGCTGCCAGCGCGAGGGCTATCTTCCATCACTGTGCAGGCTGTTGCACAGCCGCCGCAGTCGCTCGATGCGAGCAGTCAGGGGCACAGTGGGCGGACGAAGATCCACGAAAAAGTACGCGAGGCGTACACCGTAATCGTTGAACTCGATCCACCGAAGGAACTGTCAGCAGAGACGTTTCTCACAGGGGCCAAAGCTTTGCAAGACGCAGGCGCCGACGCGGTGACGCTGGCTGACAACTCACTAGCTGTCACACGCATGAGCAATATGGCGCTCGGTGCGTTGATGAAGCGCGAAGGCGTCGAACCGCTTTTGCACCTGTCTTGTCGCGATCGCAACCTGATCGGGCAACAGTCACATCTCATGGGACTTCATGCTCTGGGCATCGATCAGATTTTGGTGATTACAGGCGATCCGTCGCGCTTCGGCGATTTTCCCGGTGCCTCATCTGTTTTTGACGTGTCTTCTATGGAACTGATCGCGATGATCAAACAACTCAACCAAGGAACCGCTTTTACGGGACGTAAGCTCGCCGAGCCGTCGCACTTCGTCGTTGGCGCCGCGTTCAACCCACACGTTCGTCACTTGGATAAAGCGATTGCGCGACTGGAGAGAAAAGTCGCGGCTGGTGCCGATTTTATCATGACGCAGCCGATCTACGATCCGAAGTTGTTTGAGATTTTACGCGAGGCGACCGTACACATTCCGGCGCCGATTTTCGTCGGCGTGATGCCGCTGACAAGCGGGCGTAACGCAGAGTTTTTGCATAATGAGGTGCCAGGGATCGCACTGACCGAAGAGGTTCGCGCCCGTATCGGCCTTTATCAAGGCGCCCGTGCCCGTGCGGAAGGGCTCGCGATTGCGCGTGAACTGTTAGATGCGGCTATGGCGTCTTTTCGCGGCCTGTATTTGATCACGCCACTGCTGCGTTACGAGATGACGGTGGAACTGACCACCTATATCCGAGAGCGGCAAGTCACCGGAAAAAGTGCCCCTCAGCAAATCTGATCTGTTGTATAATAGATCAGAATGTTGAGGGGCGGGTTTCGGGTGCAAACAAAACACGATCAAATCCTGCAACACATCGAGGATTTGCCTGTTGGGCACAAGATTTCTGTGCGTCAGATTGCCAAACAGCTGCGCGTCAGCGAAGGTACAGCTTATCGGGCGATCAAAGAGGCGGAGACTGAAGGTCTCGTGACTGCGATCGAACGGGTTGGTACAGTGCGCATCGAGAAGAAACAGCGGCGCGATATAGACCGTCTGACCTATGCCGAGGTGGTCAATATTGTGGACGGCACGTTGCTCGGTGGCCGTTCTGGTTTGCATAAGACTTTGCACAAGTTTGTGATCGGCGCGATGGAAGTCGATGATATGCTGAAGTACATAGATCCGGGTTCGCTTGTCATCGTTGGCAACCGGGAAGAGGTGCACCGCGCCTCTCTCACACATGGTTCGGCCGTCTTGATAACGGGTGGCTTCGCAACTGGCGCAGCGGTGATCGAGATGGCCGACCGCATGGGCCTTCCTGTGCTGTCTTCTGCTTATGACACCTTTTCTGTAGCATCGCTGATTAACCGCGCGATCTACGACCGCATGATTAAAAAAGATATTTTGCTTGTCGAGGACATCCTCGGCAAGGAATTGCCGACTGTGATGCACGTGAATCAGCGCGTGAGCGACTATCGGGAACTTGTGGAAAGTACCGGACATTCGCGTTTCCCTGTACTCTTAGAAGACGGTAAGCTAGGAGGCGTGATCGCAGCCAAAGACGTGTATGGTCACGTCAAGGAGACGCTGATCGGGCGCGTGATGACGAAACAGCCTTTGTCTGTGACACCGAAGACTTCGGTGGCGTCGGCCGCGCACATGATGGTCTGGGAAGGGCTCGAGCTGTTGCCGGTGATCGACTTCAAGCGTCTCGTAGGCGTGATCAGCCGGCAAGACGTGATCAAGGCGCTGCAGTACAATCAGAAGCAACCGCAAGTCGCAGAAACGATCGAGGATCTCGTGCTCGCCCGGCTCACACTCACGCAGCTCGAAGAGAAGGTCACCGCTCTGACAGGTGATGTGACGCCGCAAATGTCAACGCATCACGGGGGACTCGCTCCCGGGTCCTTCATGACGATCATGGGAGAGGCTGCGATGCAGGCCCTGCGCAGGTATCGGGACGCTAATATGTTGATGGAAAACGCCACACTCTTCTTTCTCAAGCCAATGCAGATCGACCAGAAGATCGAGGCGCGCGCGCGCGTCGTCGATGCGGGGCGCAAGGTCGGCAAGGTCGATGTAGAATTATATAGAGGTTCAGAGTTAGCTGGAAAAGCATTTTTTACGATCCAATTATTGGAACGGTGAGCGCAATGGGGCAACTATCTGCAGAAGGACATGAACCTTCTCGTACAGGATCTGTGTTGATTGTAGAAGATGAGCGACGTATCGCCCGGATTATTGAACTAGAGCTGATCCACATCGGGCTGCAGGTGGCGATTGCGACGGACGGCCCGGCAGGGCTTCGGCGTGCACTAGATGAGGATTTTGATTTGATTATGTTGGACTGGATGCTTCCAGGGATGAGTGGGCTCGAGGTCTGCCGCACCGTGCGCCAAGAGAAGCAGACGCCGATCATCATACTGACAGCTCGCGACACCACTGCTGACAAAGTGGCGGGCTTGGACGCTGGAGCGGACGACTACATCACGAAGCCTTTCGAAACCGAGGAGTTGCTGGCACGCGTGCGGGTAGCGCTGCGCCGTGGGCAGACGCGCCAAGAATTGACCCTCGGCGATCTTCGCGTCTATCCGGATGAGCGGCGAGCGATTCGCGCTGGCCGGTTACTCGAGCTTACCGCGCGCGAGTTTGACCTGCTACACATTTTGCTTAAAAATGCTGACCGGGTGCTGTCGCGGGAATTGATTCTCAATCAGGTGTGGGGCTATGACTACGACGGAGAGACCAATGTCGTCGATGTGTATATTCGCTACTTGCGCCTGAAAGTGGACGAGCCTTTTGCCAGCCCACTGATTCACACGATGCGCGGTGTCGGCTACGTGCTACGCAAAGGATAAAGAGATGAAACTAACGATTACCTCGCGCTTCGTCGCACTCTCCACACTCGTAGTCGCGGTTATTTTTCTGCTTTTCAACACTTTCGTCTATCTCGAGTTTATGAACGTCACGATTCAAAATGAAAAACAGGTTGTCTATGCCAATATGGAAGATTTGGTCCGCCGCATCGCCCCAGGTAGTGTGGCCCAGGCTGTTCAAGATGTGCACCACATCGTGCCTGATCCGCGGCAGACGGTGCGGTTGTTGCGCGCGAACGGGTCTGTGCTAACCGGCTCTGACACTGCGCCGTTGCCTGCCTGGGTTCCTGGCGGCCGTGGGAATCGGACCGATCTCGGGCATGGGATCGTCTTATTTCAACATGACAACCAGCGGATTTTGCTTGCGTCGGCGTTTGTTCATCTCAAAGATGGAGCCGTCACAGTACAGTGGATCGAGAATGTGGCATCACTCGATCACAGTATTGCGTTTGTCTTTTATCTACTGCTGACCGGCTCTATAGGCGGGCTGCTGCTGGCAGCTGTCGCAAGCTACTTTCTGGCCCGGTACTCTTTGCAGCCGATTCGCGAAATGATTGCCACAGCGCGAGCCATCAGCCCGGGGGATCTGACGAGTCGTATCGATGTGCCCAAGCGGCAGGACGAACTGACGGAACTTGGCCACACGTTCAACGATATGCTCGACCGGATTTTTCACGGCTTTCGTCGCGAACGCCAGTTTATCGCAGACGCCTCTCATGAGCTTCGCACGCCGCTGTCTGTGCTCGAAGGCTATGTTCACTTACTTCGACGCTGGGGGTGGGAAGATGACGAGATTCGACAAGAGGCAGTGGGGGCTATAGAAGAAGAGATCAGACATCTTCGCGCTATGGCGACGCAGTTGCTTACACTTGCGGCGATGGAGCAAGCGCAAGATGCTCCCGAGTCGCTCGTCTCGATCTCAGATGTGTCCGCACGCGTGATTCGAAAGTGGCAGCGCCTGTACCCGGAGTATGAGTGGCAGGTGGCCCTCGCTCCTGTGGCACAGACGTATGCGCCGATCAGCGAGGTGCGCGTCGAGCAGGTGCTGCGTGCGCTACTAGACAATGCCCGAAAGTACACGCCAGCCGGTGGCGTGATTACGCTGTCTGTCATCCGACGTGGTCAACAGCTGCACTTGATTGTCGAGGATAACGGTCCTGGGATCCCTGCTGAGGATTTGCCGTATGTCACTGAACGCTTTTATCGCGCGGATAAATCGCGCGGGCGCCAAGAAGGAGGCGTTGGTCTCGGACTCGCCATTTGCCGTGAGATTGTTGAAGGAGCGCACGGTGTCCTGCAAGTGCGCAGTCAATCTGCGGGGGGCGTGCAAGTCGAAGTAGTCTGGCCAGCGGGTAGGGGGTTAGAGAATGGCTGAAGCGTTCGTGCATTTGCGGGCAAGCAGCCAGTACAGCTTGCTATATAGCGCGGCGCGCGCCGATGAGCTCGCGCAGGCTGCTCGAGCGCAGGGCATGTCGGCGCTCGGTATTACCGAACGCGGTGGCCTGTACGGTCCAGTCAGCGTATATCAAGCGCTGAAATCTGAAAACGTAGCGCCAGTACTAGGCGCAGTGTTCTCGGTCGTCCGGGAACGCGCAGGCGGGATTCGTCGCGAGGCGCCGGTCGCGCTTCCTGTGTTGGCGCTTGGCGCGCGCGGATTTGAAGCGTTATGTCAGTTATCTACGGAAGCTGCGCTGTCATCGAGAGACAGTGAGCGTGTCATCACCTGGGAGGAACTGTTTGCGCACGCTGCGGATCTTCTTTGTTTGACAGGAGATGACGATGGACCGCTGGGACGGGCTTTGCGCGAGCCTGATCGCGGTGAGGGGCTGGCGGCGCGAATGCTCGGTCGCTTGCGCGAGGTATTTGCCGATCGCCTGTACGTGGAACTGTGTGATCAAGGGACGCCGACTGACCATGAGCGAAACCGCATCTTGGCGCGACTCGCTAAGGCGCAGCAAGTGCCGATTGTCGCGACGTCCGTGATTCGTCATCTCGCGCCAGACGATGTGCGTACCGTGGACATGCTTCACGCGATCGGGCAAGGGCTGACACTGGCCGAGGCGGTCGCTGTACGCGACGCCCATGCGCGCTACCACTTCGTATCTCGTGCAGAGATGGCCCAGCGCTTTCGCGATCTTCCTGAGGCGCTTGCGCTGACGCAAGAAGTCGCGGAGCGCGCGCGGATTGAACTTCCGGTTGGCGCTTTGCACATGCCGCGCTTTCCGTTGCCGCAAGGGGTTTTGGAGAGTGACTACCTGCGACAGGTGGCGCTAGAAGGACTTCGTCTGCGCAGGCCTAGCGCCAGCCGTGTGTATGCCGAACGGTTGGCGTACGAATTGCAGGTCATCGAGCAGATGGGGTTTGCCGGGTACTTTTTAATCGTGTGGGACTTTATGAAGTTTGCGCACGATCAAGGGATCTCGACCGGCCCAGGCCGCGGCTCTGCTGCGGGGAGTCTAGTGGCCTACGCGTTGGCGATTACTGACGTCGATCCGATTGCTTACGATCTGCTTTTCGAACGTTTCTTAAATGCTGAGCGTGTCTCTTGGCCCGATATCGATATCGACTTTGAAGCAGAGCGCCGCCAAGAGGTGATCGCCTATGTCGCTCGGCGCTATGGCGACCGTCGCGTCGCGCAGATCGGCACCCTAGGGACATTTGCGGCGCGGGCGGCTGTGCGCGATGTGGGGCGGGTCTTACAGACGCCAGCCGCGCAGATCGAGGCGCTGGTGCGCACGCTGCCTGCAGGATCATCCGCGACATTGTCGGAGGCGATTGCACAGGCGCCGGAGCTACAAGCGGTCCTGCAAAAGGCGCCTGGCTTGCACCGTGTTATCGAAGCCGCAGAGGCGATTGCAGGTCTTCCGCGACATGCGTCGATCCATGCGGCAGGCGTGGTGATCGCGACGGAAGATCTGACGACTTGGACGCCACTCATGCCGGGGACCGAGGAGACTTTCGCGACACAGTACAGCATGGAAGACATCGAGGCGTTGGGGCTTTTGAAAATGGATTTTCTCGGTCTGCGCACGCTCACTATCTGTGATCGGACAGTGGCTTATGTGAAGCATGTACGCGGGGTTGAACCCGCGTATGACGAAGCGGAGTTTGACGCCGCTACAAAAGCACTGCTTGCATCAGGTGATACAGACGGTTGTTTCCAACTCGAAGGCACAGGCGTCAAGCACGTGTTGCAGGCGCTTTGTCCAGAGTCGCTAGAAGACGTCATTGCGGTCATCTCGCTGTATCGGCCAGGCCCGATGGAGCAGATCGGCACGTATATCGCGGCGCGGCGCGGACAGGTCGAACCGAAATATGAGCCGCCGGTACTCAAACCGATTCTCGAAAAGACGTACGGCATTCTTATCTATCAGGAACAAATCATGCAAATTGCCTCTGTGATGGCCGGTTTCACACTGGGACAGGCAGACGTGTTGCGACGAGCTGTGGCGAAAAAAAAGCGCGAAGACCTTGCGCAAGCGCGCGATGCGTTTGTGTCAGGATGCCTGAAGATGGGGCACGAGGCGTCAGTGGCTCATGAAGTGTACGACCTGATCGTACGCTTTGCGGATTATGGATTTAACCGATCGCATGCGGCTGCGTACGCGGTCTTAGCTTACCGCACGGCCTATTTGAAGGCGAACTACCGCGCTGAGTTCATGGCTGCGCTGATTGCCGACAGCGCTTCACGTCCGGACAAGGTTGCGCAGTACGCGCTCGCCTGTACGCGAGCAGGGATCTTGGTGAAGGCGCCGGATGTCAACCGCAGTGAAGGAGATGCCATACCGGAAACTGGAACAGATGGCGCACTTTCCATCCGCCTGGGACTCTTTTCTGTCAAACACGTGGGTGTCGGGGCTGTGGCCCGACTCGTGGAAGAACGAAAACAGCACGGTCCGTTTCGGTCGCTTGCCGATCTGTGCGCGCGCGTCGACAGCCGTGCGCTGACGAAGCGCGTACTCGAGAGTCTGATCAAAGCGGGGGCTTGCGATGGCTGGGAACTGTCGCGGCAGACTTTGCTTAAGCAACTCGATGCGCTCGGCAAGAACGATCGGCCACAAACGGCGGGGGAAAGTGGCGGGCGCAACAGTCGGCAGCTGTCGTTGCTCGAGGGCACTGAGCGCAAAGCGTCTGAGGATGTAGAAGTCCGTGACGATGCTGAACGCCTACAAGGCGATGACGATGCAGAGGCGATGAGACAACAGGATGAGTGGGAGAGGGAGCTTATCGGCTTTGTCGTCTCACGGCAACCGTATGCGCATCTGCAAAAGTGGCGGGAGGCACTTGCTGTCGTCCCATTGGCGCAGATTGTGCAAGGTGCCGTATCGACGACTGGCGGCGACCGACTTCATCATTTGGTAGCCGATGTCGCAGGGCTGCGCACTGTCAAGACCAAAAAAGGCGAGGCAATGGGGTTTCTGACGCTCGAGGACGATAGCGGACGAATGGAAGTCGTGCTTTTCCCGAGTGTCTATCGGAACCTCGACCCTATGCCCAAGGTGGGGGAGTCGCTTTCGGTGCATGCGCGCCTTGACCCCGGTGGCAACTAGTCCTGGTTCGCGACGCGTTGTTTTGCGCCAGAGTGGCCAGTGCCGGCTCAGCCGCTGATCGCAAAGCGGTCAGAAACGAAGCCGCAAAAGCGGACGCTATACCTGAAAATCACGCGTACGCTTGAGGTCGATCACCAGCAGATGGCGAAAGTATCGGTGGCGCTTGCCCGTCACAACAGAGAAGGCCTTTTATATGTGGCTGTGTTGACCCGTCCGACGACAGGTGGGGTC
>JAPNUP010000111.1 GCA_026627345.1 Bacillota bacterium
ATCTTCAACAGATCCCCGGTCTGCACACCGAGCTTTTTAGCATCTTGTGGATGTACCCAAACCGGGTTGGCGTGTGCGATCTCATGCAGCCACTTGGCACCGTTCGTGCGCGTATGAATCAGCGTCGGCAAACGGAAGGTGGGCAACAAGATGTATTCGTTGTGCGCATGGTCAATCGTCTTGAAGTGTACTTGGCTGACGATGTGCGGCATCTGCTCACGCTCTGCGTCTGTGCGCGGATATATCGGGATCGCGTATTCCGGCCAGCCCCAGTCGCGCAGGGTGGTGGAGAAAAACTCTAATTTTCCAGATGGGGTAGGGAAACCTTTAACCGCTTCTCCATCCACCATAATGCCCGCGCGAAACTGTCCGGCTTCGTTTTTGAAAGGGCCGGGCAGCGGTGCGTGATTGGCGTTTTTGACAGGTTCATCCACCCATACCGCAGTCGTGCCAGAGCTTCTGTCCGCACTGATCTGCGCCCGCTCTAATACCTCGGCCGCTACAGGCCGCCTGTGCTGCGCATAGACGTCTTGCGTGATCTCAAAGGCTGCGTAGCGCTTCATGTAGGCAAGTGGTGTCATTCCTTCGGCCGCCGCAGCCTCCGGAAGGCCAGGTACTGCATTTTCAAAGATCCACTGATAGTACTCATTGATCGTGATCTTCTCGCCTGGGCGATAGGGAGATTCAAAGTGCTGTCGGATGCCTAGCGCGCCGTCAGGATCGATACGCCAGGACAATTCAATCCAAAACTCATTTTCTTCCCAGACCTCGCCTGGATTTGTATCGCGCGTGTCCTTGATCGCTAAGCCCTTGCGCTCGCCAGACACACGCATGACTGGTTGGCGAAAACCGATCCACTGGGAGCCATGCGTTTCATAACTATGCAGGTCGTGTCGCTCGGTCGCAAGTCCCATCGGCAGCACATAGTCAGAGAACTGGGCTGTTTCCGACCATACGGGAGACAAGGTTACATGACATCCCACACGGTCCTTTTCCTTGAACATATCAATCCAGGAGAATCCATCCGGGAAGGTCCAGACAGGATTCATCACGCGCGTAAAGTACACTTCGAGTCGCTTGTCGCGGCGCTTGAGAATATGCGGGAGACAAAAGGACAGCTCGAAAAAGGAAAGTGGAAATTCGCGCGGCCAATGATTCTCATTCCAGGTCTCGATCGGCTTTGGCATGGTGTTGCGAGTCGGGACAAATTTGACCCAAGAGTTAGGAATCATACTGCCTTCTTCGCCGACTGCGCCCATCAAGACGTTCAAGAACATCAGGGAGCGTGTGATCATCCAGCCGCCGCGGTGCCCGGCCGCTGCATTGCGCCAAATGTTTGACGAAAATGCGGTGCCTGCGCGCGCTACTTCATCGGTGATCTGACGAATCATGCTGGCTGCGATCCCGCTTTCGCCTTCTGCCCATTCAGGCGTGTAGGCGCCATAAATTTGTTTGAGCAAAGAGACGAAGTCAGAGAAAGTGCGGCCTTCAGGAATGTCCTGTAGAAAATGGCGCTCCAATAGATCCTGCAAATAGGCACGGTCCTCGATGAACTCCTGCCAATTGACGAATTTGCGCACGAACTCGAGGTTAAAACGCTCTGTTTGAATCAGACCATTGGCGATGGCCAAAAGCAAAGAGGTTTCGGTGCCCGGCCACGGTGACAACCAGTAGTCGGCCTTCGACGCAGTATTCGATAGCCGGGTATCGATGACGGCGATTTTCGTACCCTTTTGCTGCGCTTCCATGATACGTTGCGCATTCGGGTTAAAGTAGTGTCCAGCTTCCAAGTGCGAACTCATCATCAAAATGAAGCGCGCGTTGCTATAGTCGGGAGAAGGGCGATCCATGCCCATCCAGAAGGCGTACCCCGCGCGCCCACCGGATGAGCAGACATTCGTGTGACTGGATAAACCGTCGATGCCCCACGCCTTGAGTACGCGCTCCGTGTATTCGTCTTCTCCTGGTCTTCCTACGTGATACACGATCTCATCACGCCGGCCTTCGATTAAGGCGGCGCGGATGCGGGCGGCGATGTCCGTCATCGCCTCGTCCCACGAGGTTTTCTCCCACTTGCCGTCACCGCGTTCTCCCACGCGCTTGAGCGGATACAAGATGCGCTCCGGGTTATTGACCTGATTGACAGTCGCAGGACCTTTGGCGCAGTTGCGACCGCGGCTGCCCGGATGCATCGGATTGCCTTCGAGCTTGCGAACCTCGCCTGTATGCTTGTCGATGTAAGCGAGCAACCCGCACGCCGCTTCGCAGTTAAAACAAACGGTAGGGATCAGTTCATAGTTTTTCACTACTTTTTTGGGCCAGTCTTTGGCCTCGTACTCTTTCCAGTCGTCCCACTTAGCTGGCTCCGGATGCGCTCGCAGGGAACCAAAGCCTTTCGTCAGTTCCAAGTGCTTTTCTTCAATACTCATCTGGCTTACCTCCTCAGTCCATGCCCAGTCTAGCTCAGCGGCACCGATTGGCCTGCTTGCACAAAGGCGTGTTCGTACGACAAAAGTCCAATGAGCGCGAGCACAGATGCCACAACCGCGATGATCGGACTGGCAAAGAAGATGCCAAGAATCAGTGGGATGGCAGCACCTACGAGCATACCTGTCCAGTAGTAGCCTTTGTACTGTCCGTAGATCATGTGGTGAGCGGCGCGTTTGGCATCTTCAATCGTATGTGGGATAACCCATTCGCTGAGGATGAGCGCGAGGTGCACGGCGAGTGCGGCGACGAGCGTCACGTGTACAATCACGAGTGCGACAGGTGACAGTGGTAAGAACAAAGCGGTAATGGCAAAAGCCGCCGCCCCTGACATCGTTGCTTGCGATAGCAGATGCAAAGGCAACGAAGGATTTTGCCAAAGGTCGCGCCCTTTGGCTTGGGCAAACAAGAAAGCCGTATACATGGCAGTCAGACCGCCGAGGATGACACCGGGAATGGACAGCCCGATATCCCAATGTGACCAACCAGCGAGACCTGCGATGAACTGTACAAGCAGAACAATACTGTAGCCGGCAATGATGAAGGAACCGCGCACGAGCCACGACTTCCACTGCGGCCGGGTAAAGATGCGGATAAAACGAGAGGGGTGATCGAGATCCTTGATAAGTAAAATACCGGTAAAGGCTAGGAAGGCGCCGCCGATAACTGCCGATGCGATATCCCAAGTGGCTGGCAGGACTTGACCTGCAAAAGAAAGGATGGCAAACATGATGAAGACGCCGGCCGAAATCGACTTCGTCCAGGTGTACAGGGAGACTTCCCAGTGCCATGGCGCGTGGTGCGGCACATCGTAAGCCAATCGCGCGGCCGCTACACTCCCGTGAGCGGAGCCATGACCGTGGTCATCGTGGACAGGATAACCTTCACGTTCTTCTGAGTACATGTGACTGCCGGTGTACTGGGACTTGGATGGGTTCAAGGCAAAATCGCTGGCTCCTACATAAAAGACCTTAGGATTGGTACCTTTCTCGGGCTTGCGCACAGCAGCGCGGTCGCGAGCGATTAACTGCGATACTTCGCTTTGCGAGTCGTTCAGGTTGCCTACTACAATCGCTTCCACTGGGCAAACGAGCACGCATGCGGGTTCCATGCCAAGATCGATGCGGTGTGCACAGAAGTTGCACTTTTCCGCGCTATGGACGGCGGGGTTGATGAATATGGCATCGTACGGACAAGCGGCGATACAGCCCTTACATCCGATGCAGACCTCGCGATCGAAGTCTACGATTCCGTCCGGTCGCTTGAACATGGCGGTCACGGGGCAGATCGTGACGCACGGCGGATCCTCGCACTGATTGCAGCGCGTGACTTGAAACTGTCTGCTGGCCTCAGGGTAGACCCCTACTTCAACTTGCTTGACGTACGTCCGGTTGACGCTCAGCGGAACATCGTGTTCCATCTTGCAAGCGACCGAACAGGCGTGACACCCGATACAGGTGTGTTCATTGATGACTTTGCCCCACTTGATGGGCACGTCGTTTCTCTTGGGAACGACATCCAATTCTATCATGACAAAACCCCCTTGCTGACACCTACTATGAGTCTAGGTTATCACCAGGTGTTGCCTGTGAGGTAATGCAAAGGTTGCATGGACGCATGCGGCAAGTGAGGACTCGTGAGACTGGCCCTTATACAAGGGCCAGTGAGGGTTAGGAGAGTGACCATTGGCGTATCGTGTGGAGTAACTCTGTCATCAGGCGCAACGGATACTTGTCGAGACGCTCCACAATATGAAGCGTACGATGAATGTGAAAATCACAGATTGGCACCTCACAGAGCTTGCGATCGGCAAGCTCACTACGCACAGTCAGACGTGACAAAAAGGCGCAACCTAGTCCGCAGGCAATCGCGGACTTGATGGCTTGCGTGCTGCCAAGCTCAAAATCAAACGTCAAGTCCCCTAATATACCGGCTCTCTCAAGCGCCATCTCTGTAATTTGGCGCGTGCCTGATCCGTGTTCACGCGCCAACAGAGGCTGATCGATCAGGTCTGCCAGGGTGACATGCGGCCGCTCGGCAAACGGGTGGTCGTTTGCACAGACCAAGATGACTTCGTCTGTCATCCAGGGCGTCGCACTCAAATCACTGTGCTCCGTCACGACTCCTTCAACGAGTGCTGCGTCAATCCGGTGGCGAAACAGGTCCTCGATGATGTCGTGCGAGTTTGAGATGCGCATGCGCAGCGCCGCATCCGGGTGGCGTCTGCGAAAAGCCCCCAGAATCTCTGGCAAGACGTACTCGCCAATCGTGAGCGTCGCGCCGACGGAGATGCGCACCCCCATCCCGCTTTGCCGCCGCATCTCCTCCTTGGCTTGCGCGTGGCAGTCAAGCAAGGTGCAGGTGTACGGATATAAGGTTGCGCCTAGCGCTGTGAGGGTGATACCGGCGGCACTGCGTGAGAATAACAGACCGCCGTACTCGTCCTCGAGCGCCTGCAGATGTCTGCTGGCTGTAGACTGTGTCAGATGAAGGGCTTGCGCGGCTTTAGTGATGCTGCCATACTCGACCGCCGCGCGAAAGACCTCATGACTCTCGAGATGCATCTGTGGCTCCCTCCACGGTCACAGACAATTGCTGGCGCAAACGCTCAATCGCAGAATCAGCTGGTGCACCTTCGCCGATAGATGAGAAACGCGTGGCAAACGCGCGCAGACGATCGGCCAGACGCTCACCTTCTCGACTGGGCAGGAGCAAGGTCACTTCACTATCGCGAGCAAGCGGTGAGGTACCGTATCGGAGCTTCAACACTTCCGGGTCGCGGCGCAGTAACAGGTCCCAAACCGCCACAGATTGCTCTGGCGCGGTTGGTAGTACTTCAGGTAAGTAGACTTCAGCTATGTCTTCGCCAAAAAACAGATAGAGAATTAGGCACTGTGTTCCTTCATCAAGAGTGCCTGCGCCCCATTGCAGTTCTGTAATCAGCTGTGGCGATCGTGGCAAGGCAATACCGATCTCGGGGCAGTCATCCCACAGTACTAGCGTCTCAGCGCTCTCGCCTAGAGCAGACGGAATGATGTTCATCAGCAACCTCCATGTATGTGGAATCAAGGCAGTGACACCTAGTCTATGACAAGCATAACACGAATAGTAGGCGAGAGGACTCACTCTTCTTTGGGCTGGCAGGAGTTTTTCAAATGAGCAGGAAATAAATGCGAAGCGTCGAATACTTAATAATGCAAGGATAATTACTAAGTAGGCATAGGTCTACTTGCACGGTTGATGATTACGCTTACAAAACGGGGGGCGCCTTAATGAGAAAGATCAGTTTAGCCGTAGGAAGTGCTTTATTGTCGGTTTGTGCAGTCTGGGGAGTCGCTGGCGTGAGTGCACAAGCGGCGCAAACCCATCGTGCGGCCCCAACGGCGCACAAGCGAGCAGCCGCAGTGTCAACGACGGTCACGATTAACACTGCGAAGAGTTTCGGCGTCGTCCCGCCGCTTGCTTATGGGATGAACACGGCAGTGTGGGACTCTAACCTGTTTTCCTCTACGGTCAATCAACGAATGAAACAGCTGGGTGTCAAACTTCTGCGCTGGCCAGGGGGATCGACTGCAGATCAGTACCAGTGGAATAGTGAACTGTCTGAATTCGTTGACTTCATGACGATGGCCAAGCAGATTGGCGCGACACCGATGCTGACAGTGAATTACGGCACAGGTACGCCACAGCAGGCGGCCGCCTGGGTGAAATACGTGAAGGATCATCATGAAAACGCACTTTGGGAGATCGGTAACGAGCAGTACGGAGACGGAGAGTATCAAGGTAACAATTGGGAAGCGAATTATCATCAAAATAAAGGGCCGGCTGGGTACGGGAAAAACGCGCTGCAATACATCGCGGCTATGCGCAAAGTGAATCCCAAGGCGCAGATCGGCGTGGTGGCAACGATTCCGACGGTCTGGCCATCAGGGATCAAGCCTTACTGGGACCGGACCCTTTTGCCGATCGTCGGCAAACAGATCAACTTCGTGGTGATCCACTGGTACCCACAAAATCCGGGTCAAGAAAGCGACAGTGGTCTGCTCGAGACCACCGCTTCGATTAGTTCTTATATGGATCAGTTAAAAGCGTATATCAAGGAAACTTGTGGCGCCAACGCGAAGAACATCAAGATCTATCTGGATGAGACCAACTCGGTGTCGAGTAATCCTGGCAAGCAGGTGATGAGTGTTGTCAATGCGCTCTTTCTCGCGAATGACTTCAACACATGGCTGGAAAATGGCGTGGCTAATGTAAGTTGGTGGGATTTGCATAATAATTCTGTGATCAACCCGAATGGCAACCCAGATCTCTACGGGACCGCGAAGTACGGAGACTACGGGATCCTGTCAGCAGGAGACACAGACGAGCCGCCTTTGAATACGCCGACCGCCTCGTACTGGGGCTACCGGATGGTCGATCTGTTCGCGCAACCGGGCGATCGTTATGTGAGTGCAGACAGCAATCAGATGATGGTGGATGCCTACGCCGCATACAAGGGACCTAAGGAAAGCTCGATCATGTTGGTCAATACGGATCCAAATGCCTCCTACGCGGTGTCTATTCGCGGATTGTCAGTGGCAGCCGGAGCTTCTGTGACCGAGTACACCTACGGTGAGAAAACGCAAAATGTCATAGAGACTCACTTCAAGTATGGGACAGGTAAAGTGGTTGTGGCACCGTATACCATGGTTGTCCTCAGTGTGCCGACTAAGGCGTAATGCGAAAAACGGGTTTCGCGAGAGCGAAACCCGTTTTTTTCTACAAGGTTTAGGTGTACGGACCTGGTTGGACGTTGGCTTGCGAGATTTTAAAGTTTTTCCCTTTATCCTTGAAATAAGCGTCGATCACGACTTGTGCCATCGGTGCGGCCGCGTGAAAACCTTCTCCTGTGACATTTGGAATGACCGCAGCTACGGCAATCTGCGGATTGTTGTACGGTGCAAAACCGATAAATACCGAGTTATTGCGTCCCGGAATGCCGCTTTCTGCCGTTCCAGTTTTCGCCGCTACGTTGTTCGGATCATCACCGAAAAAGAAAGTGGCGGTGCCTTCCGGTGCGTGCGTGGCGAGTTCCATGCCTTGGCGCATCAGGCTGATGTACTGCGATTTCACGTCGACTTTATCCATCAAATGAGGACTATATACCTTGACCACCTTGCCTGATGGAGAGGTGATCTCATGAACCATCTCCGGCCGGTAACGATATCCTCCGTTGGCGATCGTGGCCACATAGGTAGCCATGCCGATCGTCGAGTACGCTTCTTCCTGCCCGATGGCGGCTGCAGGCAGATCGTAGAGAGTCGGCGGGTTGGCGAATGTCACGTAACCGGTCGCTTCACCTGGCAGATCAACACCTGTAGGGCTGGTCAGACCAAACTGTTTGCCCATGTCTTGAATCTGTTTGAGTGCGGCTACCCTCGGACCATTGAGCCAAGCCTCGACGTTTTGCGGTGGGTTATTCAGATTGTAATGCCCCATGTCGAGACCCACTTGATAGAAGTACGTATCGTCAGATACTTCGAGTGCTTCTTCCAACCCGATGACGCCAAAGCCACTCCAGTCCCAGTTGCGCATGTAGTAAGACCCGATCTGCAGGCCGCCTTGGTCGTCTACGAGCATTCCCGGCGTCATTTCGTTATGCATGAGCGCTGTCATCGCCGTAAGCGGTTTTTCCGCCGAACCTGGCATATACAGACCTGCGATGGCGCGATTGAGCCCCGCGTCGTTGTTCAGGAAGTCTTGGTAGTGCTGGGGAGAGATTCCGCCAATCCACCACTGCGGGTTATAAGAGGGATAACTCGCCATCGCGAGTACTGCCCCTGTGTGCACATTCATCACGACGATCGTGCCTGAATGCACATTCGGTTCGCCCCGGGTATAGCGCAGATATTTGATCTGATTCACTAGGGCCTCTTCCGCCACTTTCTCGAGGTATCCGTTCATATTCAGCACGAGGTTGTCGCCGGGACTCGATGGATAGTTCAAAACGCCTTCTGGTAACGGAACACCTGCCGGATTAACCGGAATCTTCTCAGCTCCGGCGTGCCCACGCAAGACACTTTGATACTGTTCTTCTAATCCGGCCAAACCGATCTGCGAAGTCGGGCTATATCCTTGCTTCTCGTAAGCGGTCAACTGCGATGGTGAAATGGCACCGAGGTACCCGATCTCATGGGCGGCTAAGCTCCCTTGCGGGTATACGCGCAGTGGACTGGTAATCATCACGATCCCTGGCAAACTGTTGCGGTGCTCTGCGACGTAGGCCAGTTCTACAGGTGACGCCTGCTGGATCAGTGTCACCGAAGGATACCATTTATTGTAGTTAATCATCGTGTTGTAGAGACTTTTCTCGCTCATGCCGGAGATCGAAGCCAATTGCGCAGCTACATTTTGCGCCGCTGACAGATCGTTTTGGTAGCGCACGTACATAATGGAAAAAACAGGCTTATCGGCCGCGAGCACTTCGCCTTCGCTGTCGTAGATCCAACCGCGTGGACCTGATATTGGGATGGTATCGTACCCCTGCACGGAGATCACGGCCTGAAACGCTTGGTTCTCCGGAATCTGCATATAACCCAGTCGCAACAAAAGACCTGCAGTAGCGAGAACCGTACCAAAAAATAAGGCTTGGATCCGTCTGCTGTAGGGTCTTGCAGGGAGACGTTGATCACGTCGAACACTCACTATATAGGCCTCCCATGGCTTACTCTTTGTATCGCCGCAACCGCTTATGGTTCCTGTAGACGGTGGCGCCAGTGAATCATGTACATCCTCCATTATACTTGGTGACTATCGAATGTCTATTATATTGAATGATATTTAATGATAGTGTCAAAAAAGGTTTGTATTCGATGATCAATGACTGGGGTGAAACTCAGCGTTTTGTCCGGGGCTAATCGCCGACAATCCTGTCCCTCCTTTTGCATTCAATGCAGGGAGGAGGTGAAAAGATGGACTATGCGAGTATTCTCGTGGAAATTAACGGCGAACCATCACTTGGCATTGTCGTGGGCGACGTCACGTATGTGATCTGGACCGCGCTCAATTTGCTAGGGACACCCTACGAACACACCGGTTACGGGATGTTTACCATCGACGGACAAACGGTACAAGGCGTGGTCGTCGACGGCAATACCTATTTGCCGTGGGGCGTGCTGGCCCCGGATATTCGCGCCGAGAAAATCGACGGGGGGTGGAACTTCGTGACGGATGTTGCTACAAGTGGAAGTCAAAATTCGCAACCGATCGCCGTCATTGACGGCAGTGTGCAGCAGGATGCTTTTTACTTTACGCTGACGGTCAACGGGACCGATGTGCCGGACATGATCATGGATACGGGTGCGTTTGAGCTGACCTTTAACGCACAGGTGGCGGACGCGCTTGGTCTGCCTAATCTGGGCGCCGAGGAAATCGGCGGTGTCGGAGGCTCGGCACAAGCCTATCAGTCCCAGTGTGACCTCACCATCGGCGGGCACAGCTTTACGAATGTGCCTTGCATCGTAGATCCGAGCTTTACTAGCAATGGGCTATTTGGCCTGCGCTTTTACATCGACAATCAGTTGCAGTTGCAATTGAATCCGATCGCGCAGACTTTGACGATCTCTCCAGCCTAATGAGCGGCTGATTCCCGGTAGGTCAGCAGTATTTGCAAATTCGGGCAGATGACGGGGGACAGCAGTAGAGGACACGCAGCTTTGCAGGACATAAGTTGCACTATGTCGACTGTTGAAAGGAGGGTGAGCAAATGGGCACATTTGGTGGATACACCCGCTGGGCAGTGGTGTTTCTGGTGATCTTCGTGCTGTTCTTCTTGCTTGTTCCAAGCTACGGCGCAGGTTATGGCGCAGCCGCTGGTGCTGGCACCGGCGCAGTAGCCGGTTACTAAGTACAACTGAAGGTGGGTGCTGAGACCTCTCGAGAACCCGCCTACGGTCACTGCGCTCGTGGAAGAAGGTGTCAGTTCATGGACGGATGCTTCGGTGGTTACACCCGCTGGGCGGTCGTATTTTTGATTATCTTCGTGCTGTTCTTCTTGCTCGTTCCAAGCTACGGCGCGGGGTACTAAGGACAGTCAAATGGTCCGCGAGAAGTCACAGCGTAAGGCGTATGCCTGCGCTGTGACTTCTTGGCGTTGAACGATCATAGCCATCTGCGGTATGATAGTCCTATTATGCCTGAAACGGGAAGAGGAAATAGATCATGGCCGTCACGATGGAACAGCTGGTTAGTTTGGCGAAACACAGAGGATTTATTTTCCCGGGATCAGACATTTACGGTGGTCTCGCTAATACATGGGACTACGGTCCCTTGGGCGTCTTGTTGAAAAACAACGTCAAGCGCGCCTGGTGGAAGCAGTTTGTCCAGCAATCCCCTTACAATGTGGGGCTAGACGCGGCGATTTTGATGAATCGACAAGTTTGGGTGGCGTCTGGCCACGTCGGCAACTTCAATGATCCGATGATCGACTGTCGCAGTTGTAAGAGCCGTCATCGCGCGGATAAGCTAATCGAATCGGCGCTTGAAGCCCGCGGTGAGGAGCGTATCGTGGATGGACTACCATTCACTGAGATGGAGGCTTTGATCCGCGAGTACACGATTGTTTGCCCTGATTGTGGCAGTGCGGACTTCACGCCGATCCGACAGTTCAACATGATGTTTCGCACGCACCAGGGTGTGACGGATGACGCAAGTAACGAAGTCTATTTACGACCGGAAACAGCTCAGGGAATATTTGTGAACTTTAAGCATGTGCAGCGTACCATGCGCAAGAAACTGCCGTTTGGCATCGGACAGATCGGCAAAAGTTTTCGCAACGAGATTACCCCAGGCAACTTCACTTTTCGCACGCGCGAATTCGAGCAGATGGAAGTGGAATTTTTCTGCGAGCCGGGCACCGACGACGAGTGGTTTGCCTATTGGCGAAAGACTTGCTATGAGTGGTTGTTGGCGCTTGGGATGCGCACTGAGAATCTCCGCCTTCGCGATCATGAAAAAGAGCAGCTCTCTCACTACAGCAAAGCGACGACCGACGTGGAGTATCAGTTCCCGTTTGGCTGGGGCGAGCTACTCGGCGTCGCCAATCGTACGGATTATGACTTGCGGCAGCATCAGCAGTATTCAGCAGAAGATTTTACCGTGACAGAAGAGGGAAAGGAACCGTTCATTCCGTACTGTATCGAACCGTCGATGGGCGCCGATCGATTGACACTGGCGTTGCTCGCTGACGCTTTCGAAGAGCAGACATTGCCAGACGGCGAGACCCGAACCGTTTTGCACTTTCATCCCGCTTTGGCCCCGTACACGGTCGCTGTCCTACCACTGTCCAAGAAACTGGGTCAGGAAGCGCAAAGTGTGTTTGCCGATGTGGTGAAAGAGTTCTCCGCTGATTACGATGAGTCTGGGTCCATTGGGAAGCGTTACCGCCGACATGATGAGATCGGTACGCCGTACTGCGTTACCGTCGATTTTCAGTCCTCGGAAGACGGCTGCGTCACCATTCGCGACCGTGACACGATGGAACAAGAGCGCGTGCCAGTCGCACAGCTCGTTAACTGGCTACGAACGAAAACCGTCATATAGTGCATCCGGACTAGGAAAGGGGAATGCCGATGTTTACCACTGATATCCCGGTGCGTTTCAATGACTGCGACGCGCTTGGACACGTCAATAATGGAACATACTTTACGTATATGGAAGAGGCGCGCACCCCGATATTTCAGATCTGTAACCCGCAGCTCGATGTCGGAAAGTGGAACTTGATTGTCGCCTCCGCCCGCTGTGATTTTCTCAAACAGGTTCACTTTGGTGAACACCTGACGGTGTTCACCTGGGTCGGTAGGGTGGGCAATAGCAGTTTTGTAGTGGAGCATGCGATCCAAAATAGGCGACAAGAGTGGGTCGCGCGTGGACAGGCTGTTCTCATTCACTATGACTATACGGTACAGCGGCCAGCTGCGTTGCCAGAATCCGTAAGTGCCGCGCTACGTGCGCATGGAGAAGGTCCTACGGGGAGCCCTGATCTGCGCTAGGAGGCTGTCCTAGTAATCAAGGATTTTAGGGTGTGTGCGTCGAATAGATAGGGAGCGATAACAAGTGTGCTAGGAGTGATTACCTGCTATGAAAAAGACCTTTCGTCCGTACAACCAGAGCCAGTTATTTCTGCTTCCG
>JAPNUP010000080.1 GCA_026627345.1 Bacillota bacterium
GCCTGCGTCTGCCCTCGCAATTCCTCATCGTTCATCGCTTCATAAGTAGGTTCCAAAGTGCGGATCTTGTCCACCGTGCGCATCAGTCTCTTCACTTCGCGCTCGTTGCCTCCGCCTACCACACGCTTGATAAGCCCCAACACCAGGGGTCACTCCTCTCAGGTCAAACCAAACAAAAATCCTATACGTTCCATCACATCAATCTGGATTAACATTGTACCTCTTTGGGGGAATCTATACAATGCACCTAAAGTAAAAGAAACCTTTCGGCAAGGAGAATGGCCACTCCCTGTGCCGAAAGGTCAAACGTCCGGCGGCCAAGCTCACTTGTCGCCGCCGCGATTATACTCATATTCACCACCCGCGATCCCGAGCAACACGCCAACCAAGAGAACCTCACTCCAAGCCGAGTGCCAGACATGGGCGGCCACTACACCAAGCACTGCGATCACAAGTGTCGCGACCATCGACAGAAACACTGACGGTGATCTCAGCGCTTTACGCAGATTCCAGTACAAAAGGTGGATTACCTTCCAGACGACTAGCAGCACCAGTACTTGCAGGATCCAACTCCAAAACGCCATCGCGCCATCCCCTAGCCTAGGTGTAGTGGGTCGATCCCCCTACACCTAGGCTATTCGCAGTTCCTGTCCAGCTTTCACAGCGCTCCCTAGCGAGCTTGGATCACGCCGTACTGGCCATCACGTCGACGATAGACGACATTGGTCCGCTCCGTCTGAGCATTGGCGAAGACAAAAAAGTCATGTCCGAGCATGTCCATCTGAAGGATAGCTTCTTGCACGTCCATCGGCTTCATCTCAAAGTCCTTAACCCGCACCAGCGCGCCTCCGTCAAACAGTTCCAGCACTTCTTCCTCGTCGCGTCCGGGTTCAAGGTCGCTTCTGAGTCGAACCGCTTCCTTCGCTCGCGACCCCTCGAGTTTCTGTCTATGGCCAACCTTCTGTCCTAACTTATGTCGATATTTATCCAACTGCTTTTCCAGTTTGTCTACGACCATATCAATCGAAGCGTACATATCAGGTGATCGCTCTTCCGCACGCAAAAGCATATGTGACACCGGCATCGTCACTTCGACACTGTGCACATCCCGCGTAACGCGCATCGTCACGGTGGCTTCCACTTGATCCGCCTGCTCAATATAGCGTTCGAGCCGACGCAATTTCTTCTCGGCGTATTCCTTTAATGCAGGTGTGACATCCAGGTGACGATCCCCACGAACGTGTATCTTCATCACATGATTCCTCCCCACGCATTTACAAGAGCATACCACTTTGTAGCGCTCGGCAACAGACCTCAATTTGTCAGATTTCCATAGTCATGTCTATCGAACTGTGGTATGGTACAAAGAGGATTTCCGCTTTCTGCAAGGAGTGTCGGTGCTGTGGAATTCTCGGGATTATCAGAAGATCGCATCGTATACATCAAGCGGCTAGCCTATCGCTACGTTTCTTTTCGGCGCAGTTCCGTGATCGATGCAGATGATCTGATATCCGGCGCCATGATACGGTGGTGGGAGTTCTCCCAGAATCGACTCGCCAGCTTACAGCATATTCCTGAAGATGTGTTGTTTCGCCAACAGGTGAAGTTTTCCATGCGCGATCAGATTCGCAACTCCGAGGTCGTCAAGGTGTCTCGGTCCTATAAGGCGAAGTTAGCGGCGTACGAGGTCCCCTATGCTGTCAGTCTTGACCATGCCTTGCACGTTCAGACACAAGAGGTGCCAGTCGACCCTGATGTATGGATCGATGTGGTCGACGCACTGAAGCTTCTTAGCGATAAGGAACAACTCGTCCTCTCCTTGGCGGTGGAGCAAGGCTACACGTTTACAGAGATCGCCTACGCCATGGACGTCGCGGTCTCGACAGTCACAAGGCAATACCACGGGGCAGTTGCAAAACTGAAAAAAAACATGGAGCCGCCGTCGGCAGCACGCAAAAAAAACAGGGCATCAGCCGATAGTCTTCATGAAGGGGGCTGAAGGTATGAATCCAATCGAACCGAACAACACGACTGGAACACCTAATCCCTTGGCGCGACCACCCAAGACTACGACAGATCCAACTGCACAAGTGCCAGGGCTATCGAAAGCGACGGACACCTCGACGACAGCGAATCGTAAGAACGGCTCGACCAGCCAGACGGATGAATCAGTCGGCGTGAAGAAGAAAGCGGCCCAATCAGACATATCACAGATTGCTACCAAACAAACGCGTGCCCAAGAAGTGGAACAGACACGCCAGCTGATCGCACAAGGGGCTTACACCATAGACCTCGGGAAACTAGCGGATGCGATGATCAAGAAGCAAGTGATTCAGTGAAAAGAGATGTGAGGTGACTTAGATGGACAGCACGAACGAGGCGCACATCGCAGAACTGGAGTCCCTCACATCCGCTGTCATCTCAGCCATTGTGGCGAATGATACGCAGGCGATCGAACAGTTAGTCATTCAGCAGTGTCAGTGTCTCAAGCAGATAAAGGCGAGTGAACTGACTCCAGAGCAGCGCGCTAGACTGGAGACACTGACCAAGACGGTAGATGCGCAGCAAGAACTGTTAGCGCAAGCATTGACCGTCTCCGAGTTCTTTCTTGGGCGACTCAGCGAGAGTCGGCCTTTTAATCGCGTCGGCTGATCTATGTATATAGTACGATTCTATAAGGCGAAACCCTGAGGGTGTCCTGGGGCAAGGAGTGAATCCGCATGAATATATCCACCTTTTATGGTCTGAACGTAGGAATGACCGCTTTGGATTCCGCCCAGCAAGTCGAAGACGTCATTTCGAACAACATCGCCAACGCTAACACGGCTGGTTATGCGCAAGAAACGGCGAACCTGTCTGAGATAGGACCTTTTCCAACCTTACCCGCCCAAGATGCGCCCGTTGTGGCCGGGCAGATGGGTGAAGGCGCGCAAGTCAGTGGCGTACAACGGGACACGAACGCTTTTCTCGATAGACAAGATCGGGAGAATCAAGGAACCTCGCAGATGTATCAGACCCATTCGCAGAACCTCACCATGATCGAAGGCATTCTGAACGAACCCAGTTCACAGAGCATGCAGAATGCGGTTGATCAGTTTTTTAGCTCTTGGCAGACCCTGTCCACAGATCCTTCTAACACTGCCGCTCGCCAAGCTGTGATTGCGCAGGCTCAAACGCT
>JAPNUP010000082.1 GCA_026627345.1 Bacillota bacterium
CACAAGCCGACATCTTGAGCCTCAATCGAAGCTCGCTGTACTACAAGCCCGTCGAGCCGGCTGCCGAGGAGGTGAACTTGCGTCACGCCATTGACGAGATCTATACCCGTCACCCAGTGTACGGATCGCGGCGCATCACGGTGGAGCTACGCCGCCAGGGCTTGTGCATCAACCGCAAGCGGGTGCAACGGTGCATGCGAGAGATGGGGATCGAAGGAATCTGTCCGGGCCCGAACTTGAGTAAACGGAACATGGAGCATCGCGTCTATCCCTACTTGCTCCGCCATGTGACGCCTGATCGGCCGAACCACGTGTGGGGTATTGATATCACGTATATTCGCCTTAAAAGGGGATGGATGTACCTTGTGGCGATCATCGACTGGTACTCGCGCTATGTGGTGAGCTGGCGACTCGATCAGACGCTGGAGATGCCGTTCGTGCTGGAGGCGGTCAAAGAGGCCCTGTCCAAGGGCACTCCGTCTATCCTGAACAGTGACCAAGGCAGTCATTTCACAAGTCCTCAGTATACGGAGCTGCTCGAGAAGTCCCACGTCCAAATCAGCATGGATGGAAAGGGACGCGCGCTGGACAACATCATCACAGAGCGATTCTGGAGAACTCTCAAGTACGAGGAGGTGTACCTGCATGAGTACGAGTCTCCGAGGCACGCGCGGGCACAGATCGCGCAGTTTATACGGCACTACAACCAAACGCGTCCCCATCAGTCTCTTGGCTATCAGTACCCGGAGACCGTGTACCGTGCTGCCGATGCGACCGCGTTTCTGATGGACGCCGTGTGACGGCCGTCCCCTCCAGTACCGGTTGCCAAGGAGTAAGACTCCCTACAGTCGTCTTCCTCCTGGAGCACAAGGATGGAAGGGCAGTCGAACTGTCAAGGACTTTCGCGGCATATCCTCGCTACGCTGCGGTATTCCACGATCCTTGACCGAACGATGGTCACTTAATGATAACTTTAAAAACCGTGTCTTGACAAAGGGGTCCACCTTACTTGAATACGCCGATATGCATCACAAGAAACACCCTCGCGCCAATCCACTTCCTCCAAATAAGCTTCATCAAATTCGTACAACACTCCCTCCACACGTAACGATGCATCCTGTAGAATGTCTGCAACGCCACCTCGTCGTGATGAAGCATAGCGAGTGAATGCCAACCGATAGCCCTGTAAGGTAGCTTGACCACACCTGTTAAACTCTGGTACCGTATGACAAAGGTCATCCCCCATACACGATCCGTAAGCAAAGTAGTACACGTGCTCAGTGCCCTGCCGTGTGTCGATATTCAAGCCAATCCCCTCCGTCAACTTGACGTGCATGTTCTTCCAACCAAGGAATCTTTGTATCGGGAAAAACATACACGTAGCAATCAACCAAGGATCCGTCTGACAATATCGCTTTCATACGGACTCGGTCATACAAATTCAATTTTCCCGGTCCGCAGTATCCCTCAAGTTCATCCATGATGTCGAGGGCCGCCGATTCATCCGAAAACGTCAATACCTCGCCATAAACTGCGCCATCCCCCGCAATGACGGCCGGATATCCATAAGGCAGGTCATACATTGCCCCACCTTCGATTCGTGCGCGTTCCGCACTTACAACC
>JAPNUP010000090.1 GCA_026627345.1 Bacillota bacterium
GCATCCTCGTCCCCGTGACGTACTTCGCTTCGGCCCACTGCCGTCGCGGACCGAAACGAAGTAGCCACTCGTCCTGTACTTCCGAATGACGAAGGCGGCGACGCCAGAGCGCCATCAAGTCCACCTTAGCGGAATACCGTCTTAGTTCGCAGCTGGCAAACCCTCCTGTAAAAGTAGCCGGTGTGCGCGAACAGCCTGATTACAAGCAGACATGTAAGCGCGCGATACTGCCATGATGACGTCGCGATCAATACCGACACCACGGTAGGACACACCGTCCACACTGACCATAACGGCTGCTTCCCCGTTGGCGGTTTCACCACTTGCAATCGAGTGTAGTTCCAAATCCACAAAAACGACATCCAACGGGATGGCTTGCTTAATGCAGTGGATAATCGCTTCGACCGGTCCTTCACCGTTGCCTGAGTACGACGACGCCTCGCCGGTTTCATTGTCAACGATCGTCACCGACGCCACACGAGTCATCTGGTTGCTTGTAACTACCTGGATATCTTTGAGTGAATATGGATCAATGACCACATCGATCGTGTCACCCACCAGCGAAATGAGTTGATCATCCGAAACCCGTTTGCTCGCATCCGCCAATTCCTTGAAACTGATAAACAGATTATCGAGCTGCTTGTCTGTCAAAGCGACGCCAAACTCACCCACGCGTTTTTTCAATGCGTGCCGTCCCGAGTGTTTGCCAAGCACAATCATGCTACGTGGAATACCGAGAGCCTCAGGATCCATGATCTCGTACGTACTGCGATTTTTCAGTAGACCGTCTTGATGAATGCCAGCTTCGTGGGCAAATGCATTGCGCCCGACAATCGCCTTGTTGTACGCGATCGGAAAATTCATCATACGGCTGACAAGGCGCGAGGTCGCGTAAATCTCTTCACGTCGAATCCCCGTCACCACGCCGAGCGTTTCACCACGTGTGGCAATCGCCATCGTCAGTTCTTCTAGCGAGCAATTGCCCGCTCGTTCGCCAATGCCGTTAATGGTCGCTTCGATGTGGGTCGCACCGCCGCGAATCGCGGCCATACTGTTGGCCACCGCGAGACCGAGATCGTTGTGACAGTGTGCGCTATATTCGACCGTCTCGCCCTGGCGTGCCTGTGTGCGCACCATGCGAAACAGTCGTTCGTACTCGTCAGGCAGTGCGTATCCTACAGTGTCTGGAAGATTGATAATCGTCGCACCCGCCGCGATGACCGCCTCCACCATCTCGATCAGAAACTCATCGCCTGTACGCGTGGCATCCATCGGTGAAAATTCGATGCGGTCGACAAACTGCCGGGCGTATGACACCATGTCGCGAGCCATTCCCAGTACCTCTTCCCGACCTTTTTTCAACTGAAAGTCCAAGTGAATCTGCGAGGACGAGATAAACAAGTGCAGGCGACGCCGCTGTGCACTCTGTGTGGCTGCCAAGGCAGCATCAATGTCGCCGCGCAATGCCCGCGCAAAACCGCAAATTTCCACACCGGTCACGGTTCGTGAAATCTCCTCCACGGCAGCAAAGTCGCCCGGACTAGAAGCAGGGAATCCAGGCTCGATCACGTCGACGCCGAGCTTTTGCAGTTGCTTCGCGACGCGGATCTTCTCGTGTGGGAACAACGATGCGCCAGGTGACTGTTCTCCGTCACGCAGTGTGGTATCAAAAATGGTAATGTGTTTCATCTCTCGTCCACTCCTTTTCTCTCTAAACGGCGTAGCCGCTGATTCTTCTTGCAGACGGTCGCGCGACCGCGCCACGTATCTGAGACGACCTCTAAAAAAATACACAGGCCTTCGTCTCTTATGCTCAAGAGACGAAGGCCTGCGCCCCGCGGTACCACTCCTGTTGATGGACTCCTGTCCACCCACTCGTAGTCTCCACCTTTTAGCAAAGGCAGAAACCTCCCTGTAACGGGGGATACCGTCAAGGCATAACCGAATCCGGGTCCGCCGAGCCACTCCCGGACGAGTTCAGAGGACTGTGCGGCTGCCTTTCACCACTTCGGCAACTCTCTGTTCGACACAACCGACTCCTACTACTTCCGTTCGTTGCGTTGTCGACTATGATAACGACATTTTCGAAATTGTAACACTACTCAAACTCATCGTCAATACTTTCCACTGGCACCCGTGAATTCGGGTTCTTCTACCTGCGCTCGCCCTTCGTGATGAACGGCCACATCCACACGACCGCCAAACACTTGTGCCATCGCCTGCGCGACCGACAACACCAACGATTGCACAGACCCATCCTCTGGCGCGCAAGCGCATACGAATAGGCGGTGCTGAAGTGGCCAGTAGACGACCTCCAAAACATCAGGAAACGGCTCCTGGCGCATGCGATAACGAATCGAGTCAGGCAGTGATGCCAGTGTCGTCGTTTCAAACACACTGAGACCAAACTGTTCAATCACTTCTTCGATGCGAGCCCGCACAGCGAGCAGTGGGCAACCTGCCTCTTCTCGCAATACTTTGGCATCGGATATTTCATAGGTCAACACGATGTTCTCATCCCATTTCCCGACTTAGACCTGACCTCGCAAACTTGCGTATTCCGCAGGTCTCAAGGTTATGATCACTCACACCTTATGTGAGTGTCCGTCAAACGATCATCAGCAGGGATACTTCGGGAGAAAGCTGAGGAATACGTGCGCTTGGTCAAACCACGACCATCTGTGAGGAAAGATCGAATCAGCGCGTCGTACCTACACTTTCAACGCTTGCGAAGTTAGCTGACGGATTCGGGTGGAATGCTCACCCTACTTCGCGCCGTGGCGCGAAGATTCACCCCAGTTATCTTGGGTCCCCCGCTTCTTGAATGCGGCCCGCATACAAGCGGCCGGCAGCAAAAGAATTCAGCGTGACGAACGAACCAAAAATAAATCTCTACCCCACACCACCTCTCGTTGACTACCACCATGATACCACAAAAAGCCGGTTTCCTTCTTGCGTCCACACAAAAAACCTTGCCACCTGACTACACGCAAAGGGTACCCAGCTAGCATTGAGTTTCCCTTGAAAAAGTCACGACTCTCGATACAGTAGTTGATACTCATGTCCCGTCAGACGCGCGATACCTTCCTTCTCACTGCGCCAAAGCCAGTCATTCATCTGCGATTGCGTACGGTGCGCGCGAAAGGCTAGGAACTTGGCACGAGCGTATGGCGTGACATCGATTTTTTGAACCTGTGCTTTGCTAAACCCGTGGCGTTCGGGACGACTCGCAACGTTCTCCCACGTGATGAAAGACAGTTGGGCGCCTCTGTGCTCCTTCTCCCAAAGCAGATAGGCAGACGTCGCGGCAGCTCCGATCGCACAATGATCCGGGTGCCCACCGAGCCGTTCATGAAAAGTCACGACGACATCGGCCTGTAGCTCCCGTAGCCAGTGCAAAACGCGTGCTTTGAGATATCCGGAAGGCTGTATCTCGAGCGTCTTGTCGCGCAGACCCAAAAAGACGAGACGCTCGATGCCAAGCGCACTGCAAGCCTCACGCAACTCCTGTTCTCGCAGTTGCCAAAGGGTTTCGCGCGTGGCGGTCACAGGCACGCCTAAGCGACGCCCCATCTCCCCTTTCGTCGCGCACACGAGGGTAACGCGATCCCCCTCGGCCGCGAACTTTGCCATCGTGCCACCACAGATAAATGTCTCATCATCCGGATGTGCCAAAACGACAACTACATTTCTCATGACTCTTCCTCTCCTCTCATGGGAAACGGCCGCAACGACACTTCAAGCGTGCGAGCCAAGCGCTCGATATCGTCAAAACCGATGACGATGAGCATATCGTCCGTCACTTCCATATGTGTCAGGTCATCGACGTGAATCATTCCACTGCCATCGTCTAGTTCTAAGTACACACGATATGAACCGTCGCCTTTGACATGCCCCCGCGAAAGCACGGCCGACCCATTGCGCCAATAGGCGCCTGGGTTGACCTCCAAATGCACGTAAACACGCTGACCGGTCCAATCCTGTAATCGATTCGCTACCACACTCGCCTGCAATCGTTCCATCTGTACTTTCTTCCCCTTTCGTTGCCGACAATCCTTGTGGTCACAAACGGGCTGCCACGTGCGCTGACTGACTTTGTACAGGCGGGTTTCCGTCTGTCTGCCGGCTCGTTTCGACCCCGGACTCCGCCACGAGGTTCGCGTATAAACCGCCGGAAGCCACCAATTCCTCGTGCGTGCCGTGCTCCTTGAGGGCACCGCGTTCAAGAACGTAAATTTGATCGGCATGGCGGATCGTCGACAGCCGATGCGCGATCACGATCGTCGTACGATTGGCTGAGACAGCCGCGAGTCCCCGCTGTACTAACTCTTCCGTTTGACTATCGAGGCTGGCGGTGGCCTCATCGAGGATAAGGATACGTGGATTTTGGGCCACTACCCTGGCGAACGAGAGCAACTGACGTTCGCCCATCGACAAATTCGCCCCTTTGCCAAGAAGTAGCGTGTGATACCCTTTGGGTAGCCGCATAATCAGATCATGCGCTCCGACCGCTTGCGCCGCGGCCACAACAGCTTGCTCGCTAACGTCTTCGCGAAACAGTCGGATGTTATCGAGTACCGTCCCCGTAAACAGATGAACGTCTTGTTGCAGCAAGCCGACGACGCGATGCAGGTCGTCCTGGGCAAACGACGAAATGTCCATGCCATCAATCTTGATCGCACCTTGCTCTGGCTCGTAAAAGCGGGTAAGCAGACTCATGAGCGAGCTTTTCCCAGCCCCAGTCGGCCCGACAAATCCGATCATCGCACCCGGTTCGATCGCGAAGGATATATCTCTTAGCACTGGCGCACCTGGATTGTAGGAGAAAGTCACGTGATCAAATACGACGCCCCCTCGGAGCTGCCCCACTTGCACAGGTGTGATCGGTTGCGCCGGATCCTGAATCTGAGGTGTTTGCGATAAGACCCGACTAATACGCTCGGCGGCAACCATAGACGACTGTAACGTATTCCACTGCTGCGTGATGGAGTTGATCGGGGCAAAGAAGTTCTGTATGTACGTGATATACGCGTACAAAGTGCCAAACAAGATGACCTTGTGCAAGACAGCCCCGCCGCCAAACCACACCACCGAAGACACCGCCACTTTACCTAGTAGCTCAAGGGTCCGGTTAAATAGTGTCGATAAACCGTACTCGCGCACGTTCGCTTGGCGATGGCTTTCAATCATCGCCTCATAGATACGCTCTTGCCTGTTTTCCTGGTGAAAAATCTGAATCAGCCGCATGCCAGCCAAATTCTCTGCGAGAAAAGAAACGACGTTTGACAAACGCGTACGCGTTGCCTGATAAGCCCCTTTCAAGCGACTGCGAAACAAAAGCGACACTGCAAAAATCACTGGGATCACGATCAGACAATACAAGCCGATACGTACATTCAGTTCGAGCATCGCGAACATAATCATCAGGATCGACAAGCCGTCACGAACCAAGCTGAGAAAGAATTGCGTAAAAAACTGGCTGACCGTTTCCGTGTCACTCGATACATTGGTGACCAAGCGACCCAGCGCGTTGCGATCGAAAAAGGACATAGACTGCTTCTCGATATGCTCGAATAGTCGCAAGCGAATAGATTTAATCACGTTTTGTCCAGCATATTGCAACATCATGATCTGAGAAAAGTTGGCAACCACGCCGATCACGACGGCGGCAATGTAGATGACGCTGACCCAGAGCAACCCGTGCGCATTTGGATGCGGCCCGGAGATGTCGCTGTCGATCGCGACTTTGACCAGATACGGCTGCAAAACAGAACTCCCGTTATAGATGACGACCAAGATAAATACGACGGTGAACTGCAACCAGTAAGGCTTGGCAAAAGGTAGCAGTCGAGTCAGACTGCGCATGCCAGTAGCTGGCAACTGTTCCTTGGCTTGCACCTGGCTCACGCGGACACCTCCTCTGACTCTGTCTGTTGTAGTTGATAGGTCGTGGCATAAAGGCCAGCTTGCGCTAACAGTTCTTCGTGTGTCCCGCGCTCAGCCAGTCGTCCGTCTTCGAGCACCAAGATCAGATCGGCGTGACGAACAGCAGAGAGACGGTGTGCGACAATGATTGTCGTCTTTTGCGCTCGCAATTCACGCAAGCGTCCGAGGATCTGCTTTTCAGTCGCCATATCAACCGCAGACAGGCTGTCGTCAAGGATCAGCACCGGCGCTTGTTTGAGCAAGGCGCGGGCGATCGCTGCGCGCTGCTTTTGCCCTCCGGATAAAGTGACACCCCGCTCGCCGATTTGCGTGTGCATACCGTCGGTAAAGCGACTAATATCCTCAGCCAGACAAGCATCCTGAGCTGCCGCCATAATCTCCTCATCCGTGGCGTCCGCGCGCGAGAATGCAATATTGTCCGCGATGGTGGCAGAAAACAGGAATCCGTCTTGTGGCACATACGCAATAGCACGGCGCAAGTCCGCCAGACGTAGTTGACGAATATCGACACCGTCCAGATACACGCTTCCTTTCGGGGCCTCGAAAATGCGTGGCAACAGATTGACCAGCGTCGTCTTGCCAGATCCTGTCCGACCGACGATACCGATCGTCGCGCCCGCCGGCGCCTCAAATGAAATATCCTCGAGCGCGTGGTGCTGTCCGTCCGGGTACTGAAAAGCCGGAAGCGACACGCGCAAATCCCCGTTTACCTGTGGGAGTGACACGGCATTCGGTGCATCAGCAATTTCCGGAACCTCACCGAGCAAGATCGACAGCCGCGTAAGCGATGCCGACGCGCGCTGGTAGTTGTTGATCACAAAGCCGATCTGCTGCAAAGGCGTAATAATCATACCGAGATACATGGTGAAAGCGACGAAGTCGCCGAGATTGATCGTCCCTTTCAAAGTGAGGTACCCACCGTATGACAGTGCGATCGCAAAGCTCAGTGAACCCATTAAAGGAATAAAGGACTGAAACACTGCGCTGCGGCCAATCATCGCCATCTGGCGGCGCACAATCTCCTCAACCCGTTCCCCGAAGCGGCGCGCTTCAACGCGTTCATTGGCAGTGGCTTTCACTAAACGCACAGCAGCTAAACTCTCCTCGGTGAGATCGGCCATATCCGACAGCGACTCTTGCACCTGTCGAGATGCGTCTCTGATCCGCGGGCCAAAGCGAATAATAAACACAGGCACGAACAACATGGGAATCATACTGACCAGGGTCAGTTCAACACTAATCGTACGAAACGTCATAAACAGAGTCGCGATCAGCAAAAAAACGGCATTGGTCAAAATGTTCATTCCGCCAGACAGCGCTTCGCGCACGGCACGTACATCATTCATCGCGTGATTGAGCAGATCGCCAATACTGCGTTTGCGAAAGTAGCTAGTCGACAAAAGCTCCCAGTGCGCAAACAGTCGAAAGCGCAGGTCGTACTCGAATCGCCGACCGATTTGCCCGTTGCGAAACTGACCGATACCAAAGAGCAAGACTGCAACGACGCCCACGATCAGCAGCAAGAGTGCGTAGTGAACGATCAGTGCCGAATTCATCCGACCTTTATCCAGCAAATTGGTGAACTGCCCTAGGATGTTCGGGAATTGCACGGCCACAAATTCAGACGCGATAATGGATAGAATCGATAGCGCGTAGGCATAACGCTTGTTCCAAAGAAATTGACGCAACAAAAAACGGGGGTCTTCGATGGGACTCACCTCGACATCTATTCTCGTTATATTTAGTATACCGAAAGATTGCTTCATTGGCGACCCCAGTGACGAACTTTCGCGACAAAACCTTCTCTATGCAGCGTCGCTCAAGAGCCCTTCGATCCTACATCACACGTTGACCGTTCGCGTGCGAGGGTGTATGCCAAGGCGCAAGCCGCCTGTGATACGCAGTGAAACGGATGGTTCCGGCTGAGCGATCGACCCGCTTGCACCGATGTCAAAAGTAAAAGCCTGACTGAGTCGTGCCAATATGAGTGTCGTTTCCATCATCGCGAACTGCTGTCCAATACAAGACCGAACACCGCCGCCGAAAGGAAAATACGCATAGCGCGGCCATCCTTTAGGCACTCCGTTGGCAAATCGCTCAGGTGAAAAGGCAAGCGGTTCGTCAAACCATTCTGGCGAGCGATGAACGGCGTACGGGCTGATCAGAAAAACGGCGTTGCGACGAAAAGAGTGACCGCCAATCTCTACATCAGAGGCAGCCTCACGCAGCAGAAGCCAGGCAGTCGGATACAGGCGCAAGGTCTCCTGAATCACTTGAGCCGTATAAGTGAGCCGAGACAGGTCGTCATACGTAGGAACTCGTCCATCTAATACAAGATCCACTTCCGCTTGCAGGCGCTCTTGTACTGAGTGATGCGTGGCTAGGAGATAGAGCGCCCACGACAGTGCGTTGGCTGTCGTCTCATGGCCCGCGATCAAAATCGTAATCAGTTCGTCGCGTACTTTCTCACGACTTTGCGGCCAGTCCTCGCATGCTAAATGCCTCATCAACATGTCGAGCAAATGTCCTGCGCTCGCTGCATCAGAGCCGTCTTGTATGTCTTTCGAGGCGCGATCCATACAGCTGTCCAGATACCCGTTTAATGCGGTCAATGCGTGTCGAAAAGCCAGTTGTCCCGGTGTCGGCCAACTGACTGGTGGTGCGACCGGCGCATACAGCTTGTGGGCGCTGTAGCGCACACACTCGTCTACTGCAGCGCCTAGTAAGGATTCTGCTGACTCGCGTTCATCTCCAAACATCGTGCGCATGATGACGCGCAGCGTCAGCGACATGAGGTCTGCGCTGACCAACCGCTCTGTTTGTCCACTTTGGATATCCTGGCGCCATGACTTGATTTCCTGATCGGTCAAGCGGACGATCGTCTCGGCATAGCTCTGGATCTGCATCAGATGAAACGAAGGTTGCATCATGCGACGGTCTAGTTGGTGCACAGACCCTTCTGAAGTCAGCAACCCGTCGCCAAGCGTCTCGCTCAAAATCCTAGAACTGCGGCCTTTGACGAAGTGAGGTTCCTTGTTCACAAGCACTTCCCGAATCACTTCTGGATCATTGAGCACAAAGGAGGGTTTAGCACGCGCTGAACTAAGCGCCACGATATCGGCGACGCCCCTTACGCCAAGAAGAAATCCTAACGGATCTCGGCGAAAGTGAAAGAAATTCGCCACCCGGCTTCCCGGAGCGGCCTGTAAAGTCGCCATGTCCTTGCCCCCATTGCCTTTTCTCCTCTAGGGAAAGTGTACCACAGTTGGTAGCGTAAAGCGGAACAAAACCAGCACAGAGAATACACCAAAGCCCTGTTCCGTAAGGAACCAGGGCTCCATTCTCGCAGCAGCGCGTATGTCTTGCGCGTTACTTTTCCACGTGCTTTTTATAGTTCCAAAGCACCCCACTTTTGAGCAATCGGGGAATCTTTCCGGACAATTCCATGCCCTTCACTGAGCCAAATCCGGCCGTCTTACCCAACGACCCGAGCGCGCCCCGATTTTGGTACTGGCGCAGGCCTGGCGCCCGTCCGGCCCAGGCGTCAAGCATCGTCTGCGCCGCATACTCGCCGTGAAATTCAGCCAATTGTGCAGATGGCGGATGTTCAGACGCAGCACAATCGCCAATCACGTAGACGTTTGGATCCTCTGGCAGTTGCAACCACTCATTGACGAGTGCTCGACCGATAGAATCTGTCTCACAAGCCAGTTGCTTCACCAGTGGGTTGGCTTGGATTCCTGCTGTCCACACTAGCCGATCAAACGGCAACTCGCCCTCTTCAAAGACAATCCGATCTTCCAGAACCTCTTGTGTGTTGACACTGTGCATGATTTTCACATCGTGTTCCAATAACCAGTTCTCCACGTACTCTTGAATCTTGGGAGAAAATCCCTTCAACACACGTTCATTGCGATCAATGATGGTGACGTTCAGATCGTGTCGCGTCTCGCGCAGTTCTGCCGCCAATTCGATCCCTGTGAGCCCAGCGCCAATGAGTACCACTGACCGATAAGCGTCCAAGGTGAGAATCTCATGGCCTGTGACTTGCGCACGTTTTAGACTTTGCAGGCCCAGCGAATACTCTTCCGCACCTGGTATGGCATGGAAACGATCTACACATCCCAAGGCCACGACCAATGTGTCATAAGCAATCGGATCTTGTTCACGCATGACAACGCGCTTTTGCGCCTGATCGATCTCAAGGACCTCGTCGAATACTGTACGAAGCTGTGGATGCGACGGAAACGCAATCGTCACATTGCTAAGTGAGGCTGTGCCCGCAGTAATACTGTAGAACTCCGTCTTAAGCGGGCTTTTAGGCAGTCTGTCAATCAGAACCACGTCTACATCGTCTGGCAACTTGTCCAGCAAAGTTCGGAGCAAATACATTCCGCCGTACCCGCCGCCGATCACTACCAATTGGTGCCGCATATCCCTTACCTCCAAACACCGAATCCTACTGAGTATAACCTTCCCCACTCGATACAACAATCGCCGTGTTTTCATTAAAGCTGTTTCATAGGCAAAAACTATCGTTAGACTATCGATAGACATAAAGTGACTGCTCAAAAAGACAGGAGACCGGATGTCCGATCCCCTGTCTGTTGCCCCGGATATTAGTACACCGGAACCGTGGTGCACTGCTGGGTGTAAGCAGGCACGAGCAAGAAGAACAGCACGAAGATGATCAGAAATACCACTGCCCAACGGGTATATCCTCCGAAAGCTCCCATGTCGGGTCCCTCCCGTCTTCAATTGTGTTGGTGAACACTGTATAGTAATGTGTCCACGCGCTAATTGGGAAGGGCGGGTGCCCTGACTGCGCGAGACATCGCGCCAAATTAGGCTTACCCGTTACTGCGCGTTGTAGAGGACACGACTTTGCAGCGCAATGACAAATAATTCATTTGATTTACCCTCCATGATCTTTTGCAAAGCCGTGATGAAACCTTCTGCGTCACCTTCGAGGAACGGATTTGGCAAAAGTAAGCCATTGTCGTCTACCGCATAAATAAGTTCACTGTCGCCGGAGAAGCTAGTGCCCTCGCGTTTAGCCCACAGCATCAGGCATTCCCCGGGCAATGACAAGTCTTGCTGCATCCACGCTGTAACGTGCCGGCAGACTTCGTTCGCATCGCCGCATGAGTACCCGCTTTCCCACATCGTTGTGCTGTAGCCATGCCGCTTCAAAAAATCTGCAAACGCCATCCATATACTTTTTGCCATCTCACGTGCCTCCTAGACCGAGTCAGTGCCATTGTGCGCGCATCTATCACTATATTACACCACACGACAAACAAACCAGGCAGTGCATAAGCCATCTAGGCTATGCACTGCCTGGTTACGCAAAGAAACTAACGAGCGATTTGATCGCGAACAGCCACGACGAGTTTCTGCGCCTTGCGAAGCTCCTTTTGTGCCTCGTCAAGCTTGCGAATCGCGCGATCGAGTTCGTAGATCTCCTCGCACTTTTTATAGCACGTCGTGCCGTGCGAACGGTGATGCGTCCGTTTCGTTGCCATAGTAGGACCTCCCTTCGAACGATCTGCTAGCATCGTATGAAGGAAAGACTACAAAGGAATGGACACCTACCATCGGTGTCCAGAAATTTGGACGCATCACCCGCGTCAGGTATCTTCTATGCGAGTACCGTACGCAGCTTCTCCGTGAGCGCCGGCACAACATCAAACAAATCACCGACGATACCGTAATCCGCAACTTTGAAGATCGGCGCCTCCGGATCTTTGTTGATTGCGACAATGACTTTCGAGTTGGACATACCTGCAAGGTGCTGAATGGCGCCGGAGATCCCACAAGCAATGTACAAGTCCGGAGTCACCACCTTCCCGGTCTGGCCAACTTGCATCGAATAGTCGCAGTACCCAGCGTCACACGCTCCACGAGAAGCGCCAAGCGCTGCACCTAGCACGTCAGCGAGTTCACGCAGCGGCGCAAAGCCTTCCGCGCTCTTGACTCCCCGGCCACCAGATACGATGATTTTGGCTTCCGTCAGATCCACACCTGTGCTCGCCTTTTTGACCACCTCACGAATCACTGTGCGAAGATCGCTAGGAAATGCTACAGACAAGCTCTGTACGTTGGCAGTCTCACCACTCGCCGACGGCATCGCAAGGTTATTCGGACGCACAGTGGCTACGGTCAACTCGCCTGAGAGTTTGACTTTCGTAAATGCCTTCCCTGCGTAAATCGGTCGGGTGTATACGACCTCTCCGTTGTCAACATCCAGTGCAATCACATCAGATGCCTGCCCAGCCTCATAGCGCGCCGCAATGAGTGGAGCTAGATCGCGTCCAATCGCCGAATGCGCCAGCAAGATCACCTGCGGCTGTGCGGCTGCAATCGCTTCTACCGCCGCCGCCAAATACGCATCCGGGTTATACTGTGCAACCTCTGGCGCATCTACGACATAGATCTGCTCCGCACCATACTGAGCTAAAACGTCTGCCGCTGCCTGTACCCCCTGACCGATCAAAAGTGCCGAGACCCTTCCACCTTGCGCGATTCGTCGCGCGCCACCTAGCGTCTCAAGCGTCACATTGCGTACTTCTTGTCCGCGCAAATCTGCCACTACAAGTACCTGTCTTGCCATCCGTAAACCCTCCCTCAGCGTTGTCCTTATAGCACCTTGCTCGTCTGTCTCAGTTCGCTCACAAGTTCTGCTACACGCGCCGCTGTATCGCCTTCGAGCACGCGCCCGCTGCCTTTAGCTGGCGGCAAAAACGTCTCCACGATCTGCGCCCGCGGCGCAACAGTCTCTGCGCTTAAGCCGAGATCAGCCAGAGTCAGCCGCTCCACCGGCTTTTTCGCCGCTTTGCGGATTCCGATTAAGGAAGGATAACGCGGTTCATTCAAGCCTTGTTGCGCCGTCACCATCACCGGAAGCGCTGCCTCGACGATCTCGGTATCTCCCTCTGCATCGCGCTCCGCTGTTACCCGACCGTCCTCAACAGACAGCTTGGTAACCACTCCGATATGCGCGATGCCAAGCAGTTCAGCGGTGCGAAGTGCCACTTGACCCGACCCGTCATCCACTGCTTGATTCCCTGCCAGAATCAGATCATACGGACGGGACTTGATCGTCGCTGCCAAAACTGTAGAAGCCGTGAACTCATCCCCGAACGCCGCTGGATCATCGACGATGACCGCTTCGTCCGCTCCCATCGCCAAAGCGGTGCGAACCGCCTCATCGACACGGGCCGGGCCAATCGAAATCACCGTGACTACTCCATCAAATCGCTCTTTGAGCGCAATCGCTTCTTCCACGGCATACTCATCGTATGGGTTGATGACGAACTGCACGCCGTCTTCCTTGATTCGGCCGTCTTCAAGCACGATCCGTGCTTCGGTGTCGAAAGTCTGCTTCAAGCACACCAAGATATTCATAAAACCACTCCTGTCAGGAATTCTTGCCGATCCCGCCAATCAAAAGGGTGTACACGGGGTCCACCAACGTCTTCAAATTATATTTTGCGCCCGTAAAAATCCATGCGTTCACGGTCTCATCCAGTGTACCAAAGATCATACGACGCGCGATACGTGGATCAGGTAAGGACACAAACACACCCGCGGCTTGCCCGACTTCCAGAATCCGATCGAGCGTTCGGTGATAGGGTCGCATAATCGCTGCGACCTCTTCACGCAGTGCCCGATCCGCCTGACGGATATGCACCTGCAGAACCATCGCCAGATCGGGATCCTCACCGAGCGTCGAGAAATGGGCTTCGATCAGCTTATGCAAGGCCATGAGGGGATCCGGGTGCTCCCCTTCCAACCACGTAGACAGCATTACGATCTGACCGATCGTCTCGCGCAAAACGGACATCAAGATGTCCTCTTTATTCTTGAAATACAGATACACCGTGCCATCTGCTACGCCTGCTTCGCGAGCAATCCGTGCCACTTGCGCACGATGGTAACCAGAAGTCGCCATCACGCGAATGGCCGCCTGCAGTATCGCCTGATACTTCGCAGCGTCTTTTCCAAGTGCGATCTGACATCCCCCCGCGCCAACCGAATGAACATTCATTCAATCAAAGGGTACCCTAAGCGCATGATTTCGTCAAGCGTGGGTATATGCCCTTTGCCCTTGCACAAAAAAGAGCACCCCCCATTTTAAAAGGTGCTCTCAGTATAGTACAAGTGTCGTCTCCTACAGTGATGCTGGGCTCGTAAAGGCACTGCAATCGCAGTTTCAAGGTGCAACATGGCAGCGGTGCCAGACTCATTTCATGCGCAATGTCATGGAGCGACCCCAAAGAGCTTTCACAACGAACTGACGGGAATTTCTGGCTATACTTGACGCATCTGATGTGAAGACAACCAGACTCTTGATGGATCAGGACACGTCCGACCATAGCGAGAAGGGCGCCGAAAGTTCCCAGAAATCGGAGGGGCAGACATAGCCCCTCCTTGTATGGATACAAATCTTAATTGCTCGGCGTCAAGTACCATTTCCAAGGGTAGAAATCGCCCAAGGATGAGAATACGACTCCATGCAGATTCTTCGAGTAGACCGTCAAAGAGTTGTCTGCAATCAGCTGGTTTGTAGGCTCTTGAGAATTCCAGAGCACCTGCCATTGATTGAGGATATTCTGACGGTACACTGGATTGTACGCTTTCAGACTGGCTTGTTCTGCAAGCAGTGTATCGTTTTCCTTCAACACGCTAGCGGGCGTCTCCCAGTCTTGAACGGTGGTGTTGAACGGCGCCGTGGATAGCCAGAGCGGCCGCGGGTCTTGCGGACCGCTGCCGAGGTCCCAGCCCTCGAGGAAGCCTTCGATCGGTTGCTTGCCGTTGCTGTCGTTATTCATCTCGTTTATTTGTTGCTGGAAGTTGATTGGTGGCAACAACTTCAGGTTGATGTGCACCGCACCTAGAAACTGCTTAACGAACTGGGCCATCTCCTGTGTGTTGGAGTCTCCAGACGCATACGTGAGCGTCGGATTAAACGGACGGCCACCCGGCGTCATACGGAAGCCCGTCTTCTTATTGATCAAGAACCCTGCTTCGTTCAGCAACTCGTTCGCCTTCTCGGGGTTGTATGCATACGCGTTACTCAAAGTTTTATCGAAGTATGACACGCCTTCCGGGAATGGGCCGTTGGTCACAGTGAAGTAACCTTTATCGAGCGCATCACCGAGCGCGACGCGGTTGATCGCGTACTCGACAGCTTGACGGAACTTGACGTTACGGAACTCTTTGCCGTAGGTCACGTTATTTTGCCGCCATCCGAGGAAATCATAACCGTTAGCCGGCTCGCTGTTCTCCGCAAGGCTCGGATTGTTTTTCAGCTTGATGAAGTCTTGCGCATGCACAGTCGCCATCGTCACTTGACCCGATACCAGATCACCAACCACGACGTCCGGCGAGATGACTTTGATAATGCTGTTCGTGATGTGTGGTTCACCGAATACATAGTACGGGTTCGCCTTCATCGTCACCGACTGGTTAGGCACGATCGATTGAATGACGTAGGCACCAGAGCCGACGGTCGGCTTCTTGTTGAAGGAAGATGTCATCCACTTCGACATCGGAATCTTGCCGAGCACCGAACTTGGAAGTGGCGTAATGAACGCCAAGTTCGAGCCTAGCTCTGTCGGATCGGCTTTTTGCACGGTGATCGAAAACTTATAAGCCCCAAGCGTTTTAAATCCGGAAGGTGTCTTACCGTCAGGGAGTGGATTGCTTCCGCCGACGATCGCTTGAACAAAGCTACCATAAGAGCCGTCATCCGGTGGGTTATTATAGGTCTTCGAGGCGAGCCAGTCGACGCCGAGCTCTACGTCCTTGGACGTGATGCGCTGACCATTCGACCATTTGGCGCTCGGCTTCAAGGTGAATGTGTAAGTTAAGCCATTCTTCGAAACGGTCGGCATATTAGCCAAATCGCCCATCAGTTGGTTCTGTGGGTTGACCGTCAAGATGCTGTCAAACATTGAAGATGTGACGTTCTGGTTGTACTCAGACGAGTCGAGTAGCGGAATGAAGTTCACACCGAGCGAAGATGATACGGTTTGAACGATCGTGCCGCCATTCGGAATGGCCGAGTGTTTTGCGGTGGATGCGGCGTCACTCGCAGTGGCCCCGCTACATCCTGCAAGCAGTGCGGAAAGCGACAACACGGCTGCAGCTGAAATCAAGCCAGTGCGCTTCTTCATTGAAAGTCCCCCTTAAAATGATGGTCTTTGTATGAATCCTTTGCCGAACCGACAACCTGCTCTCAAGCATACAAGTGGCAAGCGACAATCTGCCCGCCGCCATGATCCTTGAGAATCGGCCGCTCTGAACGGCAAACATCCATCACCTTCGGACAGCGCGTATGAAACGCACAGCCGGAAGGCGGCTTAGCTGGACTTGGCACATCCCCCACGAGGATGATTCGCTCACGCTGAACGTGGCGTTTAGGCTCCGGCGCAGCTGACAGCAGCGCCTGGGTGTAAGGATGCAACGGGTTGCTGTACAACAGATCCTTAGGCGCAATCTCCGCCATGCGACCCAAGTACATCACACCGACGCGATCGCTTACGTGCTTGACGACAGCCAGGTTATGCGAAATAAACACATAAGAGAGTCCAAACTCCTTGCGGAGGTCAGCTAACAAGTTAAGAATTTGCGCCTGAATCGACACGTCGAGCGCAGATACCGCTTCGTCGGCCACGATCAGTTTCGGTCGCAACGACAATGCCCTAGCAATCGCAATCCGCTGGCGTTGCCCGCCTGAAAATTCGTGCGGATACCGTTGCCGCGCGTCGGCGCTCAAGCCTACCGTCTCTAGCAGCCAAGCCACCCGGTCCTTGATCTCGGAACGCGACGCGGTCTTGTTCACCACCATCGGCTCGGCAACTAGTGTCCCGACGCTCATCCGCGGATTCAGCGACGAGTACGGGTCCTGAAAGATCATTTGAAAATCTTTGCGCAAATGGCGCAGCTCAGATCCACGCACATGCGTGATGTCTTTGCCATCAAACTCAATGCTACCTTCTGTCGGGTCAAGAACCCGCATGATGAGGCGACCTGTGGTCGACTTGCCGCAGCCGGATTCGCCGACCAACCCAAGGGTCTCACCGCGATTCAGATGGAAGGAGACGTCGTCTACCGCCTTGATATCGCCCACCTTGCGACGGATAACACCAGCGGTGATCGGGAAGTATTTCTTCACGCCCTTCACTTCAAGGAGTGTTCCCGTTGCCACGCCATCTTTTACAGACTTCTCTGTCACGCTCATCACGACCACCTCCTTCAATGAAGATCTGACTACACTTTTCACTAGGCGAGAATACAGCGAACCGAATGGCCAGGAGACATCGAACGCAATTCCGGCATCGCCTCTCTGCACTTGTCCTGTACTAGCGTACAGCGGTCGGCAAAGCGACAGCCCACTGGGAAGTTCGCGGCGCTCGGTACGTTGCCAGGGATGGCATAGAGACGCTCGCGATCCTGATCGATCACCGGGATCGACTCCATCAATGCTCGCGTATACGGATGTAGCGGCTGATCGAAGATCTCATCAGCAGAACCCGACTCCACCACTTGCCCGCCGTACATCACAGCGACGTCATCCGCCATCTCGGCTACCACGCCTAGGTCGTGTGTGACGAGAATGATCGCTGTGCCCGAGTTCTCCTTAAGGCTACGCATAAGGTCCAGCACTTGAGCTTGAATCGTCACGTCGAGTGCTGTCGTCGGCTCATCGGCGATGAGCAACTTCGGCTCACACGCCATCGCCATGGCGATCATCGCCCGCTGGCGCATACCACCTGACAGCTGATGCGGATACTCGTTAACCACCTGCTCAGCACGCGGAAAGCCGACACTCTTCAGTAGACTAATCGCCTTCGCACGCGCTTGACTCTTCGACAGCTTGCGGTGGCGGATGAGCACTTCGCCAATCTGCTCACCGATCTTTAGCACTGGATTCAAGGCGGACATCGGCTCTTGAAAGATCATACCGATTTCGTTGCCGCGAACGTCGGTCATCTGTTTTTCAGATAACTTCGTCAAATCCCTGCCATCCAGCAGGATCTCGCCCTCGACGATCCGTCCCTGAGGCGCGGGAACGAGGCGCATCACCGAAAGGGAGGTCATGCTCTTCCCACTCCCGGACTCACCCACGATCCCTAACACCTTACCGCGTCCAACTTCAAAGTCCACGCCATCGACGGCTTTCACAGTACTTTGCCGACCTATGAAATAAGTCCGTAAATTCTTGACCTGCAACAGCGGCTGAGCCATGTGGCACCTCCACAAATCTATAACGCCGTACGGCCCACAGGCCGCTTAGTCCAATAACGCTAGCACACGCTTTGCAAACTTTGCACAATCTCTACGGCAGAGACACAAAATCTTAAAATACTCTCCGCAACCTATAATAGAGACTTGCAGTAAAAAGTCAACAGATCAGATGCGATCGCTACGTAGCAATGTTTTACTGCACTTGAGTAAAATCTTTCTGACTATTACGGTAACACAATCGCAAAACAATCCCATGTGAAAAGTGTGTAAATTTAGTGTAATTGTGCGTCTAGAGTATACGGATGTCCATGTACGGCGAACACGCGCTTTCTCTGAGGAAAAGAAACAGCTGCGGGACGCCACGTGGGCGCACCACAGCTGATCAAGCGACCTCGATTCGAGGATCGCCGGCTACAAAGCCTGTTCCGGAAGCTGTTCTACAAGTACATCAGCCAGTGTAATACTGTTGAGCGCTTGCTCAATAGAACTGTTGAGTCGCACCCATACGCTGCGCGTATGACAGTGCGTGGCACGCGAACAAAAGTCCGCCGGCAAGACACCGTCATCGCCTACACATCCGATCGGTGACATGCCGCCTTCTAGAGTGCGTACAATCTCCCCCATGCTGATTTCCTCGGGGGCGTGCGCTAACTGATACCCACCGCCTGCGCCACGCACACTGCTGACGACTCCGATCCGTCGCAGGGCACCAAAAATCTGATCCAAAAAGGCTTCTGGAATATCTTCTAGCGCGGCGATTTCGCGAAGCGGAACAGGCGCGTGCTGCCCACCATGTTCGGCGAGTCTCACCACAGCCCGTAATCCGTATTCTGTACGTTTCGAGACTTTCATACTCATCCCCCTCTGGAGATCGTCTCCTAAACGCTTCTGTAATGATCACCCCAACCAACTGTTATAGTGCTCGGGGTCAGTCTGTAAGCTCCAGATAAACGACGTCTCCGTCTTGAACCACTTGATAGCGGCGCAGTGGGCTAATAGCCGGGAAGGCGACCGCTTTACCCGTCCGCACATCGAATTTGCCGCCGTGTTTTGGACAACAAACGATGCCTTCACCTTCAAGCCACCCGTCTGCCAAGCTGACACGTCCATGCGTACAGATATCGTCGATCGCATAGACGCCGTCTGCGAGATGCACGAGAAGGACGTCGTCGCCATCCGCATCCACGCGCTTCATCGCTCCTACAGGGAACTCCTTGAGTGACGCAACCGGTAGGCGCTCCATCAACCGATGGAACCTTCCATCTCAAACTTGATGAGTCTGTTCATCTCTACTGCGTATTCCATCGGCAATTCTCTTGTGAACGGTTCGATGAAGCCCATCACGATCATCCGGGTGGCTTCCTCTTCTTTCAATCCGCGACTCATGAGATAAAAGAGCTGTTCTTCACTCACGCGTGAGACGGTTGCTTCATGTTCCAACGTAACCGACTCGTTTTGAATCTCGTTGTATGGAATCGTATCCGAAGTGGAAAGATCATCAAGAATGAGTGTGTCACACTTGATGTTGGATTTCGAGCGTTCTGCCTCGGGAGAGAAATGTGCGAGACCGCGATAGGTCACTTTTCCCCCGTGTTTGCTAATCGACTTTGAGATAATCGTCGAAGTACAGTCTGGTGCGGCGTGCACGACCTTGGCGCCTGCATCTTGGTGCTGTCCCGCACCGGCCACAGCAATCGACAGAATCGTGCCCTTGGCCCGCGGCCCCACCATATAAACAGCGGGATATTTCATGGTCAGTTTCGACCCGAAGTTCCCATCGATCCACTCCATCGTGGCATCTGCATAGGCAACCGCCCGCTTGGTCACGAGGTTGTAGATATTGGGCGCCCAGTTTTGAATCGTCGTATAGCGCGTTCTTGCGCGGTCTTTGACAAGGATCTCGACGACCGCGCTATGCAGCGAGTTCGTGCTGTAGATCGGCGCCGTACAGCCCTCAACGTAGTGAACGAAACTGTCCTCATCGGCAATAATCAGCGTGCGTTCAAACTGCCCCATATTCTCCGAGTTGATCCGGAAATACGCCTGCAGAGGCACTTCACACCGTACCCCTTTCGGTACGTAGATGAAGCTGCCGCCGCTCCATACAGCGGAATTGAGCGCAGCGAATTTATTATCCTCAGGTGGAATGACCGTCCCGAAGTACTGTTTGAAGATCTCCGGATGTTCGCGCAGCGCGGTGTCTGTATCTGTGAAGATAACCCCGAGATCTTCGAGCTCTTTTTGCATCGAGTGATACACGACTTCCGACTCGTACTGCGCTGAAACACCTGCCAGGAACTTGCGCTCCGCCTCCGGAATGCCCAGTCGATCGAACGTATTCTTGATCTCTTCCGGCACGTCTTCCCAAGTCTTTCCTTGGTGTTCTGAAGGTTTTACGTAGTACGTGATATCGCTGAAATCCAGCGTACCGAGATCCCCACCCCATGTAGGTAGCGGTTTTGCTTCAAAGAGCGCCAGTGAACGCAGACGAAAGTCTGTCATCCAGCCCGGCTCATTTTTCATGGTAGAGATTTCTTCAACCGTTTTGCGCGTTAGTCCCTTGGCAAAGCGAACAACTGAAACGTCTTTGTCGATGAAGCCGTACTGATAATCCGACACATCAGGAATAGTCTGACTCATGCGGGTTTCCACCTTTCACGCTATCGATTCAATCATTAGTCCTTACAGCGCCTGCTCAGTCGTGCGATCCAGTGCATTCCAGGCCAGCGTCGCGCACTTGATGCGCGCCGGAAACCTCGATACGCCACCGAGGGATTCAAGATCGCCAAGCAAATCGGGATCGGCCTCCTGGCCCTTCATTAACTTGCGAAACTCTTCAGAGATCTGTTTAGCTTCTGCAACCGACTTGCCTTTAACCGCCTCCGACATCATCGAAGCGGAAGCCATACTAATCGAGCAACCTGTGCCCTCAAACCGTACATCTTTCACACGGTCATCTTCAACAAGCAGTTGCAAAGTGATCTCATCGCCACAGGTGGGGTTCTTCAACTCCACGGTAAGCGCTTCTGGAGAGATCATGCCTTTGTTGCGCGGATGGGTGTAATGGTCCATGATCACCTCACGGTACAAATCATCCAATTGCATGGCTGAAGAACTCCTTTGTTTTCACGAGTGCCGCTACGAGCGCATCGACGTCTGCCTCAGTGTTGTACACGTAAAAACTTGCCCGTGCCGTCGACCCTACTTGCAGCCAACGCATCAGCGGCTGCGCGCAGTGATGACCTGCACGAATGGCCACGCCTTCTGAGTCCAGCACAGTCGCCACGTCATGCGGATGAATATCTGCGAGATTGAAAGTCACTAAACCGCCGCGTTCAGCTCGCGGCCCATAGATCGTCACTTCGTCGATGCGATCGAGGCGATCCATCGCGTACTTCGTCAGTGCGAAATCAATCTCATGCACATGACTCATACCGAATGCCTGCAAGTAATCAATCGCCGCTGCCAACCCCACTGCCCCAGCAATAATGGGCGTCCCGCCTTCGAATCGGTAAGGGACCTCTTTCCACGTGGATGCGTACAGTTCCACGGTTTCAATCATCTCGCCGCCAAAATGAACAGGCTCCATCGCTTCGAGCGCTTCGCGTGTACCGTAGAGCACGCCCACCCCTGTCGGCCCCATCATCTTGTGTCCGGAAAACGCGAGAAAATCGCAACCGAGATCCTGCACATCCACGGGCATGTGCGGCACACTCTGGGCCCCGTCAACGACCATCACAGCGCCGTGTTTATGCGCAATCGCCGCCACTTCTTTGACCGGATTGATCGTGCCAAGCACATTAGACACATGCACCATCGCAACGAGCTTAGTCTTGTCTGTGATGGTCGCTTCCACATCTTGCAAATCGATTGTGCCATCCGCTTGTAGCGGAATGTACTTCAAAGTCGCCCCAGAAGCTAGCGCCGCTTGTTGCCATGGGATGAGATTGCTGTGATGCTCCATCTCCGTGATCACGATCTCATCGCCCGGTTTTAGACGGGGGCGCAAGTAGCCGTGTGCAACCATATTCAGGCCCTCTGTCGTCCCGCGCGTAAACACGATCTGCGCCTCTGACTTAGCATGAATGAATGCCGCAACTTTAGCGCGCGCCCCTTCATAGGCATCTGTGGCACGCGTACCAAGGGTATGCACACCGCGATGCACGTTGGCATTGGCCTCCCGGTAGAAACGATCCACCGCTTCGAGAACCTGGCGCGGCTTCTGCGAAGTGGCGGCGCTGTCGAGATAAACGAGCGGCTTGCCGTTGACCATCTGATCGAGAATAGGAAAATCCCTTCGCACAAGCGTCCTGTCCATCTACTTCATCTTCCTCTCAAGAACCCGTTCCACAGCGGTGCGCATCGTACTGAGTGGCAGCTTCGCCAACACCGGATCAAGAAAGCCCCAAACCACCATCCGCTTCGCCTCGGCCTCCGACACACCGCGCGACATGAGATAAAACAGCTGTTCTTCATTGATCTGGCCAACCGATGCCGCGTGTCCGCATTTCACGTCGTTTTCATCGATGAGAAGCATGGGAATAGCGTCCGCACGACTCTCTTTACTCATCATCAGCAGTTTCTCCGACTGCTGTCCATTGGAGCCACTGGCGCCTTTCAGGATGTGCGTGACACCTCGATAAACGGCGTTCGCGCGTCCTTGCATGACACCACGTGCAGTAGTGTCACTTTCCGTAAACTTAGCTTCATGGACCATCCGCGCCGTCATATCCGCGTGCGCGCGGCCAGACCCGAGTGCCACTGTGTGGCTGGTACTGTGACTACCTGTGCCCACCAAGCGTGAGCCCACTTCCGCCACGGTATATCCGTCGCCGACTTCACCGAGCACCCAGTCCATCGAGCCATCACGTTCGACGATGGCGCGCCGGACGATCACAGCTGTACTGTGCCGTGGCAGGTCTTGCACCACGCCATCCGTCACCTTAGCCCCTGCTCCGACAAAAACTTCGCTTACTCCAATGTGCAAGTTGTCAGTGAGATCTTGTGCTGCCAGGTAGGTCTCCAGCAGTGTGACCTCGCTTTGTTCGCCGCCTACAACGAGATTGTGGACAAACGAACCGCGTCCGCCTTCCAATACCACATGGATAAATTGCAACGGGTGGGGACAGATCACGCCTTTCGGAACGTAGACATAGACTCCTTCGTTCCATAGCCCCGCCTGCAGCGCCAACCATTTGTCCTGATCATACGGGACAGCTTGATGCAGTCGGGTCAGTACGTCATTTGGGTACTGACGTGCAGCCTCTCGTATTGGCAAAAACCGAATGCCAAGCCGCTCTAAATCTTGTGTACCACGCGTATAGACGACTTGCCCATCTTGAACGACTAGCATCGGATGCTCACTGTCGGCTTCAAAATACGGCTGCGCCAGAGATTTCCACGTCTCATCAGGCATGAAGGCAGGCGCGACTTGCAACGAAAAGGCGTCCATTTTGCGACGACTGATGTCACTTTTCTCATATTTCGGGGCAGGAAGTTGCTCGTACACCGAAAGAGCCGCTGATCGCATCGCCAGAAGCTCAGAGCTGTCTCCACGTTCGGCAAACAAGGCTTGCGCCGGGGCACTGAGTCCAGATACTTCCATAACTTCACTCATTGTTTAAGCCCCCCTTATACGCCCGCTGCGATCGTTTCATCGACGATGCCCAGTTCTTCCTTGATCCAATCGTATCCTTGCGCTTCGAGCTTTTGCGCAAGTTCCTGCCCGCCCGAACGAACAATGCGACCTTGCATCATCACATGCACAAAATCCGGTTTAATGTACTGCAGTAAGCGCTGATAGTGCGTGATCACTAATAACCCGAATTCCGCACCGCGTAAACTGTTGACGCCCTCGGCGACGATACGCAACGCGTCAATATCGAGGCCCGAATCGATCTCGTCTAAAATAGCGATCCGCGGTTCAAGCATGGTCAACTGTAGGATCTCGTTGCGCTTTTTCTCACCGCCTGAAAACCCTTCATTCAGGTATCGTTCGCTAAAGGAGGCATCCATGCTCAAAGACTTCATCTTCTGTTGCAATTCGCGATGGAATTTCAGTACAGGCACTTCATTGCCTTCACCGAGGCGGGCATTGCGCGCCATGCGGATGAAGTTGGCGTTCGAGACACCTGATACTTCACTAGGATATTGCATCGCCAGAAAGAGGCCTGCGCGGGCGCGTTCATCGACGCTCATCGCCAGCATATCCGCGCCGTCGAGTGTGACACTTCCGCCCGTCACCTCATACTTCGGATGTCCCATCAAGGACGAAGCAAGCGTACTTTTACCGGTGCCATTCGGCCCCATAATGGCATGCACTTCACCGCCGCGTACTGTGAGATCCACGCCTTTTAGAATTTCCTTGCCTTCTACAGATGCCCGTAAGCCAGAAATCACAAGCTCAGGAACGTTACTCATATGGAAGTCCTCCCGCATTCATCACTGGATTGATCTAATGTCGACTAATTTAGTCATGTTTATGCTATCATATGCCGCCAAAAAAGCAAGCGCGCACCGATTCGAGTAGACGAACATTGTATGTCACACGTATGGCAAACAAAAAAGAGCCCTGTGCGGGCCCTTCTGCTGTTTGCTATGCTTTAGAATAGATAGCGCATCACCGTTTTGGCTTCCTCGGACATCATTTCCTTGGTCCATGGTGGATCAAAAGTCAAATCGATCACCACTTGCTTCACACCCATATCCTCGACCCGTTTCACAATCTCCTGTTGCAACTCTTCCATCGCCGGACACCCCACGGTCGTCAGAGTCATCCGCACGGTGACTTTGTCTCCGCCTTCTTCGATAAAGACACCGTAGATCATGCCTAAATTCACAACGTCAATTTGAATTTCCGGATCGAGCACTTCTTTGAGTTGCTCGTAAATCGCTTCCTCGGTCACCATAAAAAGTCCCCCCAACACGTACACTATTCAGCCCTCTTATCCTACCGGATGAAAGCGCGCTTGTCGAATCCCTACCCGAATCAGCTCAAAGCTACGACTGATCTGCTTCTTTGCGCACCGTTCGCCGAACGACTCTGGCAGCAGGTGACCCGTTGGGCGATTCGCCAGTCTCTCCTGTGGTACCCAGCGTGTCCCCTTGCTCCATACGCAGTTGAATCTTGATCACATCAGACGGTGCAATGCGCCATGCCCGCTCGGCAAATGGGAATGTCTCTGCTGACAGTTCCTGAGCCCTGTGAAGACTCGACACCGTTAGGCGCACTTTATTCACATCAGCTTGCAGCATCTGTGCCACGTCTTCAATGGAATAACGCTTGGTCACGGTATCCCTCCTGTTAGAGGTGAGTGTAGCATGAATTTGCCTTGGCTGACCTCCCCGTGCCCATGTAGCCATCGAATTTCTGTATAATGAGGACAGGCTGACCACGGTAGGTAGGTGACACACGTTTGGATCGCACCGGCATCATCGATATTGGCTCGAACTCCATGCGCTTATCTATCATGCAGGAGTTTGCGAACGGCGGTTACTACGTGCTCGATGAACACAAGTCTTCCCCTCGTTTATTCAACGAAGTCGGTCCGAGCGGGGAACTGACCGCGCGCGGCATTCAAGAGTTGACTGTCCATCTGCGCGAATTCCTCTCACTTTGCGACGCGTATGAAGTCAACCGCGTGATCGCCCTTGGCACCGCTGCCTTACGCGCCGCGACAAACGCGCAAAGCGTCGTCGCGGAGGTCAAGGATTCACTTGGCCTTGAGATCGAGATCATCAGCGGTCAGGAAGAGGCCCGCCTCGGCTATAGCGCCGTCATGCACACACTTACAGTGCAAGACGCCTACCTCGTGGATATCGGTGGCGGAAGTACAGAAGTCACCTTGGTGCGACAAGGTCGGTTGGTGGCGTCGTATTCTTTTGCGCTCGGGGCCGTCACGATGAGCCGCGTCAAAGCGCCCGCTGGCACTGCGGGACTCGCGGTTTGGCGCCAGCTTGCGATAGACGCCTTTTCCCAACAAGGATTTATCGAGTTGACGCCTGGCATTGAAGTCATCGGCATCGGCGGGACCATCCGAAACATCGCGCGCGTTCACCAAATGGCAGTCGGCTATCCCCTGTCGATGACGCATAACTACGCGATGACTGGCGCGCAGGTCGAGGAAACGATGCGTTTTTTGGCTAATATGCCCTTGTCGCGTCGCAAAAAAATCGAAGGTCTCAGTCGAGAGCGCGCTGACCTGATTTTACCCGGTGGCGCCATTTTGCTGGCGCTGCTCAGTTGTACCAGTTCGACGCGTTTGCGCATCAGTGGACGCGGGCTGCGCGACGGGGCCTTTTACACCCGCCGCTTCAGCGAATTCGCAGGGCCCCCGGGCAGTGTGCTAGACACCTCAGTGCTACATACCCTGCAGTGGTTTGGCGGCACGGAAAGCCATGCGCGTCATGTAACAGCGCTGGCAGGCCAGATGTTTTCTGCCGCCGTGCAAGTAGGTCTATTGCCTCCACAAGCGGTAAACATTCTTTATGCGGCGGCTATGTTGCACCGCGTCGGCGTCAACGTGAATTATTATCACTACGACCGCCATACATTTTATCTGATCATGAGTAGTTCCATATATGGGCTGACACACCGGGAAATTTTGCTGGCTGCCGCTGCTGCGTCTTATAAAAGTCGGCAAAAGATGCGCAAACTTTGTTCTCCGTACCTGAGTCTATGTCAAGATGGGGACATGGATCTGGCTGCCCGCATCGGCGTGCTGATTCGCTTGGCAGAGACGCTGGACCGCAGGCACTCTGGCCGCATTCCCTCTGTTTCCTTGCGTCTGGTCGATAACCGTTTTGAACTATGGCTGCCACCTGGCTCGGAAGCGCAAGTAGAAATTTCCGCTACGATGGCGCTCGCCTCACACGTAAAAAAAGTTTACGGGCGCAACCTAGAGGTATGCATGTGAAGTCCCTACGTTGAAGGTCTGATACCTGTGCCTTTGGCTCGCGAACGAAGTGTAAAAAAAGGAGTGTACGTATGCGTTTGAAAAAAGCACGCGGTCTCGGTCGTACCATGCATTACCCGGGACGTCTTTTTATCGTCGAAGGAACGGACGGATCGGGGAAAAGCACGCAAATCTATCTGCTGAAAAGATGGCTCGAAGACAATGGCTACCCTGTGTTTTTTACGGAGTGGAACTCAAGCGAACTGATCAAGGCTGCCAACAAGAAAGCCAAAAAGAAAAACCTGCTGACCCCGACCACTTTTAGCTTGATTCACGCTTGCGACTTTGCGGATCGTTACGAAAAAATGATGCTTCCCCATCTGCGGGCGGGTTACATCGTGCTCGCTGATCGCTATGTTTATACCGCTTACGCACGGGATATGGCGCGCGGATGCGATCGCGAATGGGTCACCAATATGTACAATTTTGCCGTCAAACCCACAGTCAGCTTTTATTTCCAGACGCCGCTCGACATCTCTTTAGAGCGGATTCTCAGTTCGCGTCCGCAGCTGAAGTACCATGAAGCCGGCCTTGACCTCGGATTGTCCACCGATCCTGTGGAGAGTTTCAAGCTGTTTCAGGGCATGATCAAAAAACATTACGATTCTATGATTCACGACGAACATTTTACCGTTGTGGATGCCACAGAGAGCGTGGAGCAGCAGCAGGCGATCGTACGTGATATCGTGCGCTCACATCTCGCCGACTACGAGTTTCCAAATCACCTGAGCACAGCAAAGGGGAATGAACGATGAGTGACAATATATCCGCCCGTGTTCATCCGCTGGGTTTTTACGGCGCGGGTCTACCTTATTTGAGCCATGACGGGTACTCCGGAAAGTTGATCGTGATTGAGGGTGCTGATTGTTCAGGGCGCTCTACACAAACAGCACTGCTCAAGCAATGGCTCGAGTACAATGGGCACGCGGTGGCGGACACTGGGATCAAACGTTCCGACTTAGTCGCAGGGGTCATAGATAAGGCCAAAGACGGCAATGTTCTCGGGAAAACGACCTTGAGTCTTTTGTACGCGACTGATTTTGCCGATCAGCTGGAAAATAAGATCCTGCCAGCACTACGAGCTGGGTTTATCGTCATCGCCGACCGCTACATATTTACCTTAATGGTGCGCGACATGGTCAGAGGGGCCGATCGCGATTGGTTGGAGGAGTTGTTTGGTTTTGCGCTTATCCCCGATGTCACCTTCTATCTGCAACTGCCATCGGAAGTACTGCTGCATCGCCATTTTCAAAAGCGCGGGTTCTTGGAATACTGGGAATCAGGGATGGATTTGTCGCTATCGACCGACATGTTCGAAAGTTTCAACCGCTATCAATCCATGTGTTGGGATCACTTTGAGGAGTTCGCCTCTGACTACGACTTTGTGACTCTAGATGGCGCGCGATCTGTGGATGAGGTGCAGGCGGACCTGCGTGCGCACATCACGCGGCTGCTTGAGACATGGAAATAGCCGCCACATTCGGGGTTTCTCCGGAGCTTTGGCAGATCGCCATGCGCCTGATCACACGCTATCAAGCCAATCGAGCGCACAGTTTGCGCGTCACTGAGCACGCGCTCACTGTGTATGATCGACTGGAGGCACTGCGCGTGCTGTCCACTGGCGCCAACCAGCCGTCACGGGACGCCTTGGCGATCGCGGCGCTCTTACACGACATCGGGCATTATATCGCTGACCGTGGTCACCATCGACACAGCCGCTACCTCATTGAACACAGTGACCTAGCCGCGCCACTTTCGCCAGACTTACGCCAAGCGGCCGCAAGCCTTGCCTTTATGCACCGCAAGACTGCCCGTAAAGCGTGGTGTAAGGCACCGTTTACAAAGGATGAACAGGCACTGCAATGCGCCGCTATATTACGTCTGGCAGACGGTCTCGATCATGGTCGTGATCAAGCTATTAAGATTGTAGACGTGTCAAAGATCGACGGGCATATATCTGTCACAGTGAGTGGACTCGATCGCGAGTTAACCGCGCGCATCGAGAAGCGCAAGGCAGACCTTTGGCCACTTGCGTTCCATCACTCACTATACCTGAATAGACGCAAGAAACCGTAAACGAGTCCGACTGCAGCCATGGTGCCTAGAAGAGGGTAAAGTGGGCTGACAGGTAGCCACTGGCTCACCCCTGGATCGTGCGCGATCATGCCACCTGCCGTCCACGCAAGGACACCCGAGCCGATGACTTGCAGCCAGCGAAACCGTGCCAGAATATCAGCCATCCAGGCACTGGCAAACATGATCAGTGTAATACTGATCACGAGCCCCAACACAAGCGTCACTTCGCTGCCGGCTGCTACCCCTGCCAGCGCCACCACATTGTCCAGACTCATGGCAACATCCGCCATGGTAATCACGCCGATCGCGGATAACAGTCCACTCGCCGGGCGGGCGGACTGTTCACTCTCTTTCGTCGGCAAGAGCAACGATAAAGCGATGTAGGCAAGCAGCAGCCCACCGATCGCTTGGACAAAAGGAAACAATAAGGCGCGACCGACGAGTAGGGTCAAGATGATACGCAAACCGACTGCCACTACCGTTCCGATCCAAACAGCCTTTTTCCGCGTCTGTTTGGGCAAGCGCAGTGTGGCCATGGCAATGACCAATGCATTGTCACCAGACAACACAAAGTTCACCAGCGCCGTTTCACTCACTTGCCAGACATGCGCGAGAAGTGTGCTGAATTCCATTGATAGATGCCATCCTTTATAAATGCGTTGCCTTCAGTATGTCAGAAGGACGGCCTCCACGCCATGGAATTCACTTCCATTCACCTGTGTACATCGCGCCTTTTTCGCCACTGCCACAGCCCGTAGAGGCACAGCAGTAAGAGACTGACGCCACCGATTGCCCACAATTCTTTGGTATGACCGGCAGGATTCAAGAGTCGATGCCCAACGTAAGATTCCAGCGCAATCATCGGCCCTTGACCAACAACGGTGGCAATCGCAAAGGGTCCGAAACTCACCCGCGCCATACCTGAGGCGATGTCGACCGCCGATGAAGGCAACCACGGTTGTAGCCGCAAAAGTACGATAAAACCGAAGACCGACCAACCGCGCTCTTTCTCGATGCGCGCTCGCACATGCTCTACCTTTGGATGCTTGCGCAAGAAACGCTCCAACCATATCTTAAGCGGGCCGTAGAGTGTGCGTCTTGCGATTACGTACAAAAGAAGCGCCCCTGTAAAGGCGCCCGCCCATGTACTGATATATCCGAGCCAAAAACCGTGCACCAGCGCATTGCCACCCGCCAGCAGTGCAAAGGGCGCGAATGGTATAAATGTCTGCAAGACGATCGCTGCATAACTGATGAGTAAGCCGTAAACACCACACGAGCGCACCAGATCTGGAAGACGCCACAATACACCAGAGCGATATAACCAGCTGATGGCGATTACAACGATACTCACGGCGACCACAAGTAAAGCCACGCGTTGCCAAGGGGCCTGCTGTGTTCCTCCTTTGCCTCGCGACTGACTCATGAATTGCCCCCCTCTTCTACGCCCTGCGCCTACGTATCAATCAAAGTAAAATAAAAGGGCCATAATCGCATAGGTGGCTGTGACCATCACGCCTTCGTACCAATGTGTCTCCCCGTCTAAGGAAACGAGACTGACCAAGACGGTGGATAAGAAAATGACCACAACCTCCATGGGGGGAAACACCAGCGTCAGTGGGCGCCCGATGAACAGACCTACCAGAACAAGCGCTGGAGCCACGAACAAAGCGATTTGCAGACTCGAGCCGATCGCAATCTCGACACTGCCATCGAGTTTGTTGCGGCGCGCTAGCAAAATCGCCGAGAAAAACTCAGGTGCGATTCCGATCAGTGGAATGAAGATGAGACCGATGAACTGCTGACTGAGCCCCAGATGAGTCGCAACGGGTCCAACCGTCCCGACCAATTCATCACTAATGAAGGCAACTAAAATGGTGGCAATCGCTAAAATGGTTCCTGCCACTGGCAACTTCAAATGCGCGTCGATCTGCTCATCGACCGCCCGTTCGCTCATAAACGCTCGGTGCGTAAACAGGGAGAATACGAAGCCAGCCAGATAGACGACCAAAAAGATGACTGAGACGCCGATGCTAAGGGCCTCCGTGCGCGCGCTCGTCCCTGTATGTAGAAATGCTGCCAAACTCGTGATAGTGAGACCAATTACAGCGAGAAACAGCATCACCGAGTTAACCCCTGCACGTTTGCGACTAAACTGCTGTACGCGACTGCGCAGTCCACCGATCGTCATACACACACCAAGCGTAAGCAGTAAATTCGCAAGGATGCTGCCCATAATGCTGGCTTTGACCACCGTGTACAAACCTTCATGGAGCGCAAAAGCAGCGATGATCAGCTCCACACTATTGCCGAACGTCGCCCCTAAAAGGGCGCCAATACTAGGGCCGAGTGAGGTCGACGCGGCTTCTGTAGCTTGTCCTATCCACTGCGCGAGCATGATGATGGAAAAAGCCGACAACAAAAATACCAGCAGCGCGGAGGCATGCATTTGTTCTGCGGTCCAGGCAGCTATACAGACCACCAGCGTGAAGACGATTCTTACAACGGACACCTTCAACTACGGTTTCCCCCGACCATCCAACGATTCATTTGTTGACTGCTTGCGCGTCCACAAGTTGGTTATCGCCAGCATACCTATCAGAGGACGACTTGGTCAATAGCGAAGTGGGACCGTTTCCACCCACAAGGACGCTTTGTCCACGCCGATAGGATACCTCCGCCCCCCAGTCCGCGAACGCTTCGGCTACCAGCACGCGTGCCAGACGCGCTTTGTCCATCGCCTCTTGCGTGCCGGCAACAGACGAGACGAGTGCGGCACGACTGGATTTCGCTATTTTTGGCAAGATCCATACAGCCGACACAGCGCACAGACTGATCGAAAGTCCTCTCAAGACGTTTGCTTGGCCCACGGTGTCAAGTTCCCCCTCGTCAGCTCTCACATGCGCGGCAAGCGCACAAACTGCAACAGATTTTCCTTGGACTCTTTGCTCTTTTGCTTGATCGCATCGAAAAACTCCGTCAAAAAGGTGCTCCATACCGCACCTATGGCGCGCTTGTCAGCCCCTTTGGCAAACGACTCTACAGACAGATCGAGCGCCTCTTGCAGTAACTTTAGCGCCTCATGCAGCTTTTCTTGCACGGTTGGCACGTGACACCTCCTTGACTCAGACAAAGTTACCGTACCCTAAGTAAAGTCGTTCCATTCGCAGGCCATCTAACGAAACCGCTCAGTGGCAAGACCAGCGCCCCGGCGATGGCGATGAGCAGTGCAGCGGGCGAAAGCGCCGTTGTATGGGTGATCCGAGCAAGCGGCGGCACATACATCGTCAGAAACAGTGAACAGCTACTGATCAGTGCCGTCATGTGCAAAGCGCGGTTATGCGTGACGGTTCTCTGTTCACCGCGTTCACCGTCACGATACCAGATCTTCATCTGAAAAAGCTCCGATAAGATGAGTGACACCATGGCCATGGTGCGCGCGATGGCAGGATTCACAAATAACCTTAGACCGACGCTATACACACCGAGAGCAGCCAAGGCAATCACCACACCCCGACCTAAAATACGGCGTAAATACGGCCCATCCGTCAAGTCATGTAGTGGCAACAACTCGTCCTCAGTCTGTGGCGACGGAGGCTCCTGAGTCAGAAGGGCCAGGGTCGGAGCCGCATCGGTCAACAGATTCACCAATAAGATCTGTACCGGTACCAGTGGCAAGGGCAATCCGAGAATGACAGCGAAAGCGGCAAATAAAACTTCTCCGATATTGCCGGAAAGCAGGTAGCCTACGGCGCGTCGGATATTGCCAAGTACGCCACGCCCTTCTTTGACAGCTTCGATAATCGTGACAAAGTTATCGTCCGCGATGGTCAACGCACTGGCTTCCTTGGCGACCTCCGTTCCGCTTTTGCCCATCGCAATGCCGACATCAGCCCGTTTGATGGCAGGCGCGTCGTTGACGCCGTCGCCAGTCATGGCCACGACGTTGCCTGTCGCTTGCAAAGCTCGTACAATCGCCAATTTGTGGTGCGGCGAGACACGCGCGTATAACACGATACTGTCACTATGTTGCTTCAACTCTTGACTGCTCATCGTATCGAGTTGTTCCCCTGTCAACATCACCTGCGCGTCGCGCGCATCCGAAGAGACCAGTCCGATCTGGCGCGCGATCGCCATCGCTGTATCCGGGTGGTCACCTGTGATCATCACGACTCGGATTCCGCCTTCCTGACAGCGGGCAAGACTCTCCTTGACCTGCGGACGCGGCGGGTCCATCATCGCTACCAGGCCCGTAAAGACGAGTTGCGCCTCCATACTAGGTGGTACTTCCGAATGACGATCACCGCTATCTTCACCCTGCTCTCGCTCGATAACGCGATAGGCAACCGCCAACACCCGTAACGCCTGTCCCGCCAACCGGGCTGCCTCGTCGGCTGTCGCTTGACGTCGCTCTGGCGACAATGCCACCACATGACCTTCGACCAACATGTGAGTGCAACGGTCAAGGACCTCTTCCACCGCTCCTTTCGTGATCAAGATTGGCGGTGCAGCGTCTGTCTCTTCTACGCAAACGACACTCATCCGACGAAGCTCTGAAGAAAAAGGCGTTTCGCGAACGCGCCTGAAGCGAGAGCGCTCTCGCTCCGGGTCGATCCCTGCCTTATGTGCAAAAGCGAGCAAAGCGGCTTCTGTTGGGTCGCCACTGACTTTTGCTTCTTGTATATGACCATCATCTTTGTGAAGGGTCGCATCACTACACAAGACAACCTGTCGCGCAAGTGTTTCTAGGTCTATTTGTCCATGGGAACCCCCATCGCACGGTACAATGTCGCCTACGATCTCATACCCTTCGCCTGTCACTGCAAATGACCGCCCAGAAACGTACACCTGACGCACGGTCATTTCATTCATCGTAAGGGTGCCTGTTTTATCCGAGCAAATCACCGTGGTTCGACCAAGTGTCTCGAGGGCAGATAGTCTTCTGATCATCGCTTTGCGCTTGGCGACGCGACGCACGCCAGCAGTGAGACCGATGGTGATCAGCACGGGCAACCCTTCCGGTATGGCAGACGCCGCCAAGGTGAGACCTGTCATCCACATGGAGCCGGCTGGAAAACCGCGCAGTAGACCGACTGCCACCACAGTACCCACGGTCAGCACGATCCCGGCCACAATCCAGCGCCCGAGCGTCCGTAACCGCAGTTGCAAAGGAGTCAGGGAGACTTCAGGCGCTACCAGACTGTCTGCAATTCTTCCCATCTCGGTGCGTGCCCCGGTACTTTTGACGAGGATTCGAGCTCTACCGCGTGTGACAAGCGTCCCCAAGTATACACTGTGATTTGCGTCGGCCTTTTGTTCACCCGGTGCCGCCCAAGCTTCTGCCCCTCCTTTCGGCGGACGTTTTGACACAGGTACACTCTCGCCAGTGAGACAAGACTCATCAACTTCGAAGTGGCTCGAAAGTGTCACCACCCCATCGGCCGGTACACGATCGCCGGCTGACAGGATCAACACATCACCCGGTACGACTTGCGTGGCAGGTAGCGTCTGCTCAACCCCGTCGCGAACCACCAAGGCGACCGGTGTCTGCAGACTCGACAGCCCACTCGCCTCACGCTGAAGCCGTGTCTCCTGGCCCACAGACACGGCAGCATTGAGTGCGATCACAGCCACCATTGCCAGCCCGTCATAGAGTCGCCGGGTCAGAAACGACACCCCGGCAACCCCGCAAAACGCAATGGTCATGGGATCCCGAAACTGCTGCAAGGCGAGCTTCCACCACGGCGTACGAGACACGTCTGGTAAACGATTGGCTCCATAGGTACGCAAGCGCTCTGTGGCCTCTACCTGCGTCAGCCCATGCGTCAGATCGGGCAACGGGGCTGAGTCTGCCACAGGCGTGACCCTCTTTGCCAGCACATCGTTGACAAGGCGGATCAGTTCGTCGTCGGTGTGTCCCTCATCCGTGCGTACGTGTATGTCATCGTCGGTCCAAGTGACGAGGATTCGCCCTGAGCGCGTGTCTGCGGTCGCCTTACAACTGGGCCAGCGTCGCAGAACGCTCACTTGTAAGGCCTGTGCCAATTCATGATTTCCTCGCAGCCCAGGCGCTTCTAAGCGCAGACGACCAGGGAGAGCATGTACAACTGAACAAGTGGCCAACACCTGCCACATCCCCTTTCTCTATGCAGTGCTGCTGTATGTAGGTGCTATGTAGTATGAGCGCCTAGTGAGCCAGTATCCAATGAAGGTTGTGGTAAGATAAATGCGGGATGAACGGCGGACACACAGAAGGAGGCGGCTAACCCGATGACCGACGTGAGCCGTGCAAGCGTGTGGCGCTCCAAGCGCTTGTGGTCATTGCTTTGGGCCTTTGGTCTGCTTGCGCTTACGCTCAGCCTAGTCTTCAAGGAGCGAGCGCAGGTCGCGCAAGCGTTGCCGCTTTTATGGCACGCCGATCTTTGGATTCTGGCCGTTACAGCCTCGTGTGAGGTCGTCTTCTTCGTTTTGCAAGCGGTCGCAGCCTTTTTGTTGTTTCGCCTCTATGGGAAAAAAACGCGCGTCACCGCCCTCACAGCTCTCCTTTTTATAGCAACCATGATCAACGAGGTCTTACCCACTGCCGGTGTTTCCGGGACGGCGGGGTTTATCTACTGGTGTGAGCGCCTTGGCTATGGTCTACGCGACTCACTAGCCGTAAACATCTGGATGACGGTCCTTAGCTATCTGGCCTTAGTCCCTGTGGCTTTGGTATGTGTACGCGCCGTGATACTCTTACCGGGGGTGCCCGGACGGTTGATTGCTAACATGTTGGAGTTGGCCGTGCTCTTTGTCGGACTCATCGCGTTGGCGATCTTTTTGGTATACCGAATAGCCAAGCGAATGTCACATAGACAAAATACCGTCGCTCCCCCTCTTGACATGGAAAACTCCACAGGAATACGCTACTATGTGTTGCAGAGACTGATGCGCATCTGGCGACGTGCTCGCGCGTTCACCGCATCGCATACAACTCGTGAACTAAGCAAAGAATGGAGACAAGCCCGACACCATCCTGTGCCGCTCTTGCTCAGCACCCTGCTACTGGCAAGCATCTACGCGGTGCGCATTATCATGTTGCGCCTTTGCATGCACGCCATTGGCAATGATCTCTCTTGGTCTCATGCGCTGTTCGTGTACTGCCTTACCCTGATGTTTTCCGTCGTGTCTTTAGCCCCGACTACACTCGGCGTAGTTGAACTGGCTCTGACCACGACCATGTCATGGTTTGGCGTTCCTTTGCCCGCAGCAGTTGCAGGGACAGTGCTTTATCGCTTGTCATCATTTTGGTTACCTATTCCAGTGGGTCTTCTCTGTCAGTGGACTTTGGGCAAACAAGTTAACTGGCGGGCGAAATCGGACTCGTAACGCATATACTGTACGGATACCTTATGGTGCTGATGTATACTGAGGAGGATTTTTGATGAACGAGGAACGGAACACGCCTGCCAATAACCGGCGACGAACGGAGGTCGATGGACGAGGAGACGACACGGCTGCACGTATTTTTAGTCAAGTCGTCACAACCGCTGTCGAAGATGCGATGGCGCGCATCACCCATAAAGGCGCGAAGACCAATGTTGCGGTGTTCGTTGATTACGATAATGTCTACTGGACGCTGATGAATCGGTACCGGCACGACCCAGACCATGAGGACCCCGCTCGCAACCTGTTCGATCGCATATGGGAACAGTATGGCCTCGATAACAT
>JAPNUP010000120.1 GCA_026627345.1 Bacillota bacterium
TCCGGTTCTTTGTACTGTTTCGCTTCGTCCTCCGGTAAGAGGTCAAAGATGGACATCTGGTCTTGGTTTTCGGATGGCATCGTTTCATCGCTCCTTGGCGTGTTTTCTGTGCGGCGCTTGACCTTAGACACGGTATTGCTCGTGCCATTCAGACACGGTTGAGGAGAGTGGGATGAGCCACTCTGATCGGACCCCGTGCTCTGCTGCGACGGCTTCTAGAAACGCTTGGTAGTCTCGGTAAGGCGAGTTTTGAGAATGCCCTACGCCAAACAAGTCCCGGTTGTTCGGTGTTTGCAAAAAAGCAAACACCACCTTTTCTTGAACGTCGTCGAGGGCACACGTCGTCTCGTGCAACCCATTCCAACACACCGCCCCCGATGCGTACACATTGGAGAACGGATAGCGATAGAGCGCGGTCTTTCCTCGCACGGTATCGTCCAGGGCGACGGCGAGTCGACCCTGAAGCACCCGTTGCGTCGTTTCTTCCCACACCACTTGGTAGACGAGCGTGGGATAGCGAAGGCAGTAGATGCGCTCTTGATACAGCGTGGGGTAGTCGAAGGACGGCACATACGCCGTCACCGCATGTCGGAGGCTCGACGACGACTCCAGCGTGTCGAGCGCCAAGACGCGCTCCGGCAGACGGGTCAGACGCGTACGACGTAGGTCCGCCTGCTTGAGTTGTTCGAGGATGAGCGATCGGTCCAGCAGTTTGAGCAGTTCCTGTATCCCCACCGTCTTATAGTGATGGACGCCGTTCTCCACAATCTTCAGTTGAGGCATCGTTTTCGGTGCCATCCGTAGGGTCAGGGAATCCCCGCAAGCGTCGCCATGCACGTGCATCTGCAACGTGTCCATAGTAGTTTTCGACCTCCCAAATCGCGATAAGTGAACTCCAGGCATCCATCAGAACGTCGTCGGCGGGTTCCGCGATGGCCCACCCAAAGCCCGAGGCATCGTCCTGTGTGTACCATGCGTCGTCCGTGGACTGACGGATCCAAAACAGAAAGTGTCGCCAGGTTTCGAGCGTCTCCGGATCGGAACTCGAGAACCAAACAAAACACCACGTTGCCGCCTTGGTCCAGTCTCCGCGAAGGAGTCTGAGATCCTCCCACATCTCCACGTTTTCGGTGTAGTCAAAATGTAGCTCTGCCTGCAGATCGACGCCGATGAGTTCCAGCAGCGTCTCCAGTTGCCCGGCAAAGATCGGCTCTCCGTCGCCCCCGTCCCCATCGAGGCCGTAGGGCCAACAGCAGGTGTCGAGGGCCTCCTTCGCTCCGGTGCGCCATAGGAGATCGCGCAAGCACAGAAGGTGCAGTAAGGCCGCTTCCAGATGGTATTGTTCCTCGTCGTCCATTAGAGAAACTCCTCTCCGATGTTGGGATCGCAGCGTGCAGGCAGTCGAGAGACGTCCGCTAGAAACTCGGACCATGTGTCCTCGTCCAACTGAAACTGGGTCTGTACGGTGGCCGCATCCTCTTCCTCATCGGACAGAAGACGCCAGGCCGCACGAAAGGCATCGGTGGATAGGTTCCATAGGTAGTCGTTGGTGAACTCTTGAGAACGTAAGTGCTCTAGGAGGTTTTTCCCTGCTTCGAGGGATTCGAGGTGGGTAGGGTCCGGGTCCGGCATCGTGAGCAATGCCAGTACCAGTTGATCCCAGTGAAGGTGAAGGATACGTTCCATGGTGGTAGCTCCTTGTTCCTTCCCCGTGGCACGGGGGAAGGAGGACATTCCCGCCGTGCTCGGGTTAAACCGATGCGAGGGATTCTCTGCGGTCCACGCAAGCGACGATGTTTCGCTTGGCGAGAAGCTCATGCAGAAACAGTCTGCCTTTTTGCGTCCACTCCGTTTGGAGTTGTATGCCGCGTTCTCCGTTGGAACGGATGTACTGGACGGTGTGAGAATGCGTATAGCCCAGATGTTGATAGCGGGCATAAAGCACCCACTGACCGTTGACTTTGTACTGGACATCCGCATCGTGCAGAATGAGATTGAGCCGCTTCCCGGAGAGTCCATAGTCCTTGGCTATCTGCGTGATGCAGACGGTGTCTTGGGACGCCAGAATCTGATCCACGTAAGTCAA
>JAPNUP010000123.1 GCA_026627345.1 Bacillota bacterium
ACGCGCGCTTGTATGGAAGTGGTGCATCGACTAGGGTAGAAATATTGACAGGCAAGTCTGGATCGAAGCGATTTGATAGACCTTATCTCATTCACGTCTGGGGGAACAGAACGTGCCCGATTTGGTCACATTAGGGGAAACGATGGTGCTCCTTAAGCCTTTTTCGGAAAGGGGAAGGCTTAAGTCGTCACAATATCTTTCCAAGAGCATCGGTGGCGCAGAAAGCAATGTTGCCATCGGGGTATCGCGGCTCGGACACTCTGCTCGCTGGATTAGCAAGTTGGGGAAGGACCCGTTTGGTGAAGAGATCCTCTATCACCTCAATGCCGAGCATGTTGATACGAGTTGTGTAGCCGTTTCATCGGTGCATCCCACTGGCATGATGCTCAAAGAGCAGATTCGCGGGGGAGACACATCCGTCTACTATTACCGGAGCCAAAGCGCTGCTTCCACGTTGTCTCCGGCTGATATTCGCGAAAAATGGATTGCAGATGCACGTGTCCTGCATCTGACCGGAATCACGCCTGCACTTGGTGACAGTTGTCGGGATGCGCTTCTTTATGCCATCGAGATCGCCAAAAAACATCAGGTTAAAATTAGTTTTGATCCGAATTTGCGCCTGAAGCTTTGGACGATTGAACAAGCACGGGGCATCTTGTTGTCCATTGCGAAGGAGGCAGACTTCTTCTTCCCTGGGCTGTCGGAGGCGAGATTGTTGCTCGACTCTCCGAAGGCCAGCGCCGATGAGGTCGTAAACGCGTTTTTGGACATGGGCATTTCCCAAGTGGTTGTTAAGTTGGGGCCGGAAGGGTGCCTATACGCCACGCCGAATGAACGCTTTTACACGCCGGGCTTTCCTGTGACAGAAGTGGATTCGGTAGGCGCCGGGGATGGGTTTTGCGCAGGGTATTTAGCTGGGTGGTTCAAGGGTTGGACGGCTGAAAAGTGTGCGCGTCTTGCTGCCGCCACCGGTGCACTAGCGGTGACAGAGCCAGGCGACTACGAGGCCCTACCGACTATGGAAGAAGCAGAGCATTTACTGGAACAAACAAAGATAATCCATCGATAGGGATGAGCGATGATGCGCAGTCAACAGGTGATTCAGAGATTAGATGACCGAAAATTGGTTGCCGTAGTTCGTGAGTCGACGGTGGAGCGGGCACTAGCGGTGGCTGATGCAGCGGTTGTCGGCGGCATTCAGTTCATTGAATTTACGATGACGATTCCGAAGGCATTGCAAGCGATTGAAACTGCCTGCCAACGGTACGGGGATGAGGTTGTCATCGGCGCCGGTACCGTACTCGACAGTGTAACGGCTCGTTTGGCTATGCTTTCGGGGGCAGCTTTTGTTGTCAGTCCGGCCGTCGATGCAGAGACTATCCGTATGTGCCATCTGTACCAAGTGCCGGTCATTCCAGGGGTCTCGAACATTCAAGGCACAATGGAAGCGCTGGCACTTGGCTGCGGTATTGTCAAGTTCTTTCCGGCGAATCTGTCGAGTCCAAAATCCATTCAGGCCATGAAAGGACCGATACCTCAGGCAGAGTTTGTGCCAACGGGCGGTGTGAACGTGGATAACATTCGTGCGTGGCTTGATGCGGGAGCCATGGCTGTTGGCATCGGTAGCGATTTGTCGAAGCAGGCACAAGGTGACGACTTGCAACCGATCACAGACTACGCGGCGCGGTTGGTTCAAATCGTAGATACATTTGTAAGTGAACAGAAGTCATAAGTAGGGAGTACGCCAGCCTGGGAAGGTGCTGTTTGACGCTCAGTGAAATAAGATCGATTTGGCGTATTTGATGAAAAAACCTTTCCACAAAAGAGGAGTCCTATGACATCCGGTCTTGTGGAAAGGTGAAAGCATTTGCGACAGGCGAGTGAATAATTAGTTGATCAAGAAGCGATCTACGTTCGGTTGTCCGAGTCCTGTGACAGGGTTGTCATTTCCGTTTACCGAATAAGCCCCGTTATTGCCAAAGGCGACTTTACTGAAAGCTCCAGGAACTGCAGAGGCGGCATAGAGCGCAGGGTTGATATTGCCAAGCCCCTTGTTATAAGCGAGTGCTGAGTCGGCTACCCAACCAGAGAACAGAGGTGCTCCGGCGCTTGTGCCGCCAGATAGACCGGCACCACCGTCAAAGTAAGCAAAATAACCCGGGGTAACGACCGAGGCGGGTAAGGATAGGTCAGGAACCATCCGCCCAGTTAGCCCTGGATTTAGCGCTTTTTGATAAGCCGGCGCCGGCTCTACGCTGCTAATCCCACCAGCCCCCATCATATTCTGCTGACTGAGAAATTGGAGGAGTGTCGGTTGAGACAGTTCTTGACCGAGGTTTCCACCCCATAGTGCCGCTTGGGACAAGGTGCCATTCGGCGTAACGCTGTCTTCCGTTCCTCCAATGGCCGTGACATAGGAGCTAGAAGCGGGAAAACTGGTCTGTGCGCTATATGCGAGAGATTGGGGAACGCCGTAGTTGATATCTTGCGCACCACTAAATCCACCGTCATCGCCCGCAGATGCGACGATCGTAATCCCTAATGCATTAGCTTGTTGGGCGAGTAAATCCCAGGAGGCTTCGTAGCCGGGCTCATAATAGGAATTGAGATCCAAGTCGCCTTCGCCATAACTGAGGCTAAATACACTGACATCATCGGCTTTGATGACCTGATTCAGTGCATTGTTAAAGTCGCCTGCGGAGTAAATGTGTATGTTTGCACCGGGGGCAGAGGTCTCCATCATTTGTAAGTCAAGACTCATCTCTCCTTCGATGCCACCATACGAGCTATCGACTTCAGAATTTGGGCCGATATAATCGACCGTAAAATTCTCCGGGGTGAGACCAAACTGACTAGCGAATTGGGCCTCGTCACCCTCCGGTATGCTGAAACTACTAGCGTCAAGGGTTCCATTGTCTCCGATACCGCCTGCGGTAAAGACGCCGATACTTGGCCGATCCCCTTTAGCTACATCGGACTGCTCCGTGGCCACGGTCTTTTGTGCATCAAATACGGTGTTTACTGAGTTGGAAGCTGGATTCCACGGCGCCACAATGGTGCCGCTTCCCCCACCGAAGAGGCTTGACTCAGAAGTCGTCGCAACCGCAGGTCCGACAAACGATGCGGTCGGTAATTGTACCGTGGCCGTATACGTTCCATCGGTGACAGTGAGCGCCATACTGACGTTTTGTTGTTGGCTGAAGGAGAAATCAGTTAACATTTGCCCGGCGGCGGGATTGTTGTATTGCATGATGAACGATCCGGCACCAGTATACGGGCCACTCAATCCTGTGGCATAGAGTACATTGGTATCAGGTTGGCCCTTTACCGTCGCAGTGACCAAGTAGCGCACTGCCTCGCCAGGGGCGCGTGAACCACTGGTGATGCGCTGTACTGAAATGCGGAACGGGCCACTCGCTGCTGTCGATGTTGCGCCTGCTGGAGTCGGGGCCATTTGGGCTGGTGACGCATACTGCATGCTCAGTTTAGACACAGCGACATCTGGATGAGGAGTGAACCGCACCATGCCGGTGATGCCTACAGCGGTT
>JAPNUP010000127.1 GCA_026627345.1 Bacillota bacterium
GGTGGGGCTGGATGTGCGGAACACTTTTATGACGTTCTGACGCAAGGGCATGCGGACGCGGCTTTGGCGGCGAGTGTCTTTCACTTCTCGGAAACATCGATTGGACAAGTGAAGGCGTATTTGAAGCGTAAGGGGGTGCCGGTAAGATGAGCATGCCAGCACAAATGGACGGCGGAGGTAGCTTGGCTATGTGGACGTTGGAACGTTTGTCAGGGCTGCGCTATGACTCTGATGGACTGGTGCCAGTCGTCATTCAGGACGCGTCGAACGGGCGAGTGCTGACACTCGCCTATGCCAATCAAGAGGCGCTCGCGCGTACCGCACAGACGAGGCAGACTTGGCTGTACAGCCGCTCGCGCCAGGCCCTCTGGCATAAAGGGGCTACCTCTGGGCATACACAGGAGGTGCGCGCGATGTATGAGGACTGCGATCGAGACGCCGTGGTGATGATCGTGCAACCTAGTGGCCCTGCCTGTCACACAGGCGCCGTCAGCTGTTTTGACGGTGCTCCCGCATTTCCTGCGTATACTGAGGGCGCTGTACTGGCCGCGCTCGAAGCTAGGATTGCACAGCGCGCGGCAGAGCGGCCGGAAGGATCTTACACAACGTATCTGTTTGCGCGCGGCCTGGATAAAATGCTGAAAAAAGTCGGCGAAGAGGCCTCCGAAGTGATTATTGCAGCCAAAAACCGCGACCCTGAAGAATTGCGCTATGAGACGGCAGATCTGTTCTTTCACCTCTGTGTGTTACTGCACGAACAAGGGGTTTTTGTCCAGGAGGTCTTGCAGGAACTGCAACACCGCTTCGTATATGGATCCTCACCTAAGCCGTAAGCGCGGGCAAGACCGACTCATCCTACAGGACGCAAGGCTGAAAGCGTGAATCTGAGCGCGCAGTCTTGTCTCTGTATGTTTATGTACTATTATCCGACTTTTATCCGGATGTGGAGTGAGTTTCTATATTGTGTACGATTTTATATCGCTTAATGAATAGTAATGTGCTAGTATGAATGTATACTTTGTGGACTGGCTCCAACTTTTCATTTTTCTCATAGATAACGAGGTGAATCCGCATGGCACATCTTTTAGAAGTGAATGACTTGAAGACCAGCTTTTACACAGCCAGCGGATATTTGCCGGCTATCGATGGCGTTACCTTTCATATTGATCAAGGTGAAACTTTGGGGATTGTCGGTGAGTCTGGTTGCGGTAAAAGTGTAACCTCACTCTCGATTATGCAGCTACTTGCAGCTAACGGTAAAATTCAAGGTGGGTCTATCACCTTTAACGGGCGCAATCTAGTGGGGCTAACCGATAGGGAGATGCGCAAGATTCGTGGGAATGAGATTGGCATGATCTTTCAAGAGCCTATGACTTCCTTGAATCCTGTACACAGGATCGGCAAGCAGATTGGTGAATCACTGCGCATTCACAAAGGAATCACCGGTTCTGCCGCCAAGGCCAAGGCAGTGGAACTGCTGAATCTAGTCGGTATTCCACGCGCCGAGCAGATTGTGGACGAGTACCCACACCGCTTGTCGGGTGGTATGCGCCAACGGGTGATGATCGCAGTGGCGATGGCGTGTGATCCGCAACTATTGATAGCAGACGAACCCACGACAGCGCTCGACGTGACGATTCAGGCGCAAATCCTCGACCTGATGCGCAAGATCAAGAAAGAGCGAGATATGGGGATCATGCTGATCACACACGATCTCGGGGTCGTCGCGGAGATGTGTGACCGAGTCGTCGTCATGTATGCAGGGAAAGTGGTCGAACAAGGCGCTGTCCGAGATATTTTTCGCAATCCATCGCATCCGTATACCATTGGTTTGCTCAGTTCGATTCCGAAACTGGAAGAGCGAAAAGAGCGACTTGATTCGATTCCTGGCACGGTGCCGAGCATCGAACTGATGCCGGCCGGCTGTCGCTTCGCTGCGCGCTGCCCACATGCGACAGACCGCTGCGTCAGGACAGAGCCGGGACTCTTGCCTGTGACGCCAGGGCATGATACAAGGTGTTGGTTAGCTGAAGACCAGGAGGTGACGGCATGAGTGAACCGCTCTTGCAAGTGACAAATCTGCAAAAGCTTTTTCCGAT
>JAPNUP010000139.1 GCA_026627345.1 Bacillota bacterium
CCTCCCAGTAGATTTGTGCTTGTCACACTGATTCTACCAGAGAGGGACGGGGTGGCACGTCTACATGATGTCACCCAGTGCGTCCACTGAATTTACACCAATTATATGGACTCAACTGACGCTCGCCAACTGGGTGGTACAAGGAGCGGATCGATGGCTTCACCTAGTGTACGAGCGGCTGCATGAGGAACTGTTGTCGCGTCGGGTGCTCCACGCGGATGAGACGACCCTGCAGGTGCTGCACGAGACCGGACGGCCGGCAGAGTCGACATCGTACATGTGGCTGTATCGAAGTGGCCGGGACGGACCGCCGATGGTGTTGTATGAGTACCAGCCGACGCGGGCGCAGGAGCATCCCAGGCAGTTCCTCCAGGGGTTCAAGGGATACCTGCAAGTGGACGGGTACAGCGGATACCATGACCTGCCTGATGTGCAGGTAGTGGGGTGCTGGGCGCACGCGAGAAGGAAATTCGATGAAGCCATCAAGGCACTGCCCAAGGCCGAGCCAAAGCAGACGGCGGCTCACACGGGACTGGCCTACTGCAATCAACTGTTTTATATCGAACGGGGTTTGCGCGATGCGACCCCGGAAGAACGTCATGCGCGGCGGCAGGAGCAGAGCCGACCCGTGCTGGACGCCTTTTCGGTGTGGCTCGAACAACAACAGGGACAGGCCTTGCCCAAGAGTGCGCTGGGGAAAGCGGTGACGTATGCCCTGAATCAGTGGAGTAAGCTCGTGGTGTTCATGGAAGATGGGAACTTGGAGTTGGACAACAACCGCGCGGAACGGTCAATCAAGCCATTTGTGATCGGGAGAAAGAATTTCCTGTTCTCCAACACGCCGCGCGGAGCGAAGGCCAGTGCGATCACGTATAGTCTGGTCGAAACGGCGAAGGAGAATGGGCTACATCCTCGCCGGTATTTGCAGTACCTGTTCGAGCAGCTACCCAATATTCGCACAGAGGATCGCGTTGCATTTGGGGATCTGCTGCCGTGGTCCGAGTGCCTGCCCGAGGATCTTCGAACTCGCCGATGATCCTC
>JAPNUP010000150.1 GCA_026627345.1 Bacillota bacterium
CGATCCCCATGAGCGTCAGGCTTTGCAAGGGGAATGGGCGTTGTGGAGCCATGGACACTGAGGGAGACAGGCGAGGGGCGCGTTATGGTAGAGATTCTCGGCGTGACGTTTTGTGAACTGACAGAGGATGAAGTGTTTGCGGCTTGTACTGACTATATCGCGAGTGGGGCGCCGCATGTGATCATCACGGCGGGGCCGGAATTTGTTATGCGGCTACAGCGAGAACCGTCGCTGTTCGAGCTCACTCGGCGGGCTGATCTGGTGACGCCGGATGGCATCGGGATCGTGTTGGCTGCCAAGTGGCGCGGTCGTCCACTGCCTGAACGGGTGACGGGAGTAGAACTAGCGTTGCGGTTGCTCGCGGCTGCAGCTGGACACCAGTGGCGCGTGTATCTGCTAGGCGCGTCTGAAACGTCGCTGCAAGGGGCTTTGGAGGCTTTACGGGTTAGATATCCTGAACTGCTAATACAAGGGCGTAACGGTTATTTCAAAGCTGCTGAGGAAGCCGATGTGGTGGCAGCCATCCAGGCATTTCGGCCGGATCTCTTGTTAGTCGGCTTGGGACAGCCGCGTCAAGATGTGTTCATCGATCGCTATCGCGATCAGCTCGCTGTACCGTTGGCCATGGGAGTAGGCGGGACGATCGATATTATCTCGGGGACGGTCGAGCGCGCGCCTGTTTGGGCGCAACGTATGAAGGTGGAGTGGCTATATCGTCTGGTGCGCGAACCGAAGCGCTTGCGCCGCCAGTTGGTATTGCCTCAGTTTGCTTTTGCAGCATGGCGCGAAGGCCGTGCTCTGCGTAGGAAATAAGCGGCGGGGAGTGTAGTGATGTGCGATACGGTAAGGGCGCTCTGGTGGCCGGTGCTTTGGCGCTTGCCAGTCTAGCTGGCACAGGGCCCGTGCTTGAGGCCTATGCAAGTACGTCTGCAAAGGGACCATCTGTGCGTCAGGTACCTTCAGTAGGTGCGAAAAGTTCCCTTCAGACGTTGTTGATCGCCGGGTTAGACGGCGATCCGGAGAGTCGCGACGCCGATCGGCGTTCGGATAATCATACGGACGCTTTGATCCTGCTCACGTCGCGTCCGGGAAGTGGTGAAGTGCAAGCCTTACATATTCCGCGCGACACGAAAGTGTGGACGCGTTTGGGCGAGACGAAGATCAACGGCGTCTGGCGGCAAGGTGGGTCGCCAGCGCTGCTTCATGCGGTGACCGGACTCACAGGGCTTCCTGTGGATAACCTGATTACGATTGATTTCGCGCGCTTTCGTCGGGTGATGCAGGTGATGGGGCGGTTCCCGTTTTACGTGGATCGCACGATTGTGAGCCCGGAAGGCGATGTGCGTGTGCAACCGGGACTTCGGCGCCTTACGCCGCGTCAAGCGCTGGCTGTGGTGCGCTTTCGACACGAGGCACTCGGCGATATCGGGCGCGTACACCGGCAGGAGCGATTTGTGCGTACTGCGGTGATGCAAGCGTCCAAGTTGCCGTACCAGGCGTTTGCTACATTGTTGCGCTTGGCAGACCCGCAGGTGACGCAAAAGGCCACGCTAGAGGCCTATACCTTGGTCCATCCTCTGCGGAAGTACACAGCGCACTCGATTCCGGGTACTTTTAGCACTGGTCCTGGAGCAAGTTACTGGCTGGCAGACCATGCAGGCGTTCAGGCTTTGTCCCATGTGTTGCGGGGTGATCAGGCAGCCTCAACCGCGCTGGCCGTGTGGTCGCGTGGGCACAGTACGCTAGATGTCGACGACGGCCGTGACCGCTCGCTCTGAAGATCACTAGTGATTCCTCCAGAATGCACCTTCGTGAAGACTCCCCCTTCTGCAGATGATAGATGTACGGCGGCAAGAGCGAGAGCGAAGCCGTCAATCATATACGGGGGGGATTCTTTATGTCCAGTGGATTTTCTCAAGTCATCAAGGCATCGCACAGAGCGCTCGACGATATGAAATATGAAATTGCATCTGAACTTGGCTTGCCGGTATTTCAAGGCAGCGAGGATTACTGGGGCGAGGTCATGACGCGCGATGCAGGCCGTGTCGGTGGGCAGATGACGAAAAAGTTGGTCGCTTATGCGGAAATGGCGCTTGCACAAGGTTCAGGTTCGCAAAACGCCCAACAATAACCCCGCTTTCCCCACAAAGACAACTGCATAAGGCATCGGGAGTGGGCTTGTTCGCGCCCGCTCCTTTGCCGATTTCCAAAGACGTATCAAAAGTAGCGCAAAGTCGCCATTTTCTTCTGTTCATTGACACTCTGACAGCGGTGTAATAAAGTAAGAATACTTTGTGCAAGCGTTGACGATGGCCGGTTGGCTTTATCGTTATGAGAAGAATAACGGATAAATCGTTGTTCTGAGATGTTGGAGGGACGTGACAGCATTTAGAAAGGTTTATCTTAGTTGAAAAACTTGATAGCATATTATAATGTTATCGGGTGATGAAGCGATGAAATATTAACACGATTCACGAATTTTCCAAACTGGCACACAAAACGCCGCAGACTTTGCGTAAGTGGGAAAGAGCGCGGTGCTCTCATACCTCATCACAAGGGGATGAATGGCTATCGGTACTATTCTGACGTACAATTACATCAAGTGCTCGGAACGACAAATTGAAAATGTAAAGACTTATCTGATGGCACAAGGAGAGCCGTTTGAAGTGGACTTTAAGGCAAACGAGCAAATAAAGCGCGCAAGATGATCAAGGGAGTTGGCTTCGGATGATTAAGACATTCAAAGTCGAACTCGCGCCGAACAACCAGCAACGCTCACTGTTGTCGCAATTCGCAGGTACGGCACGTTGGGCGTATAACTGGGCGCTTGCGAAGGAGAAAGAGAACTACGGAGCAACAGGGAAGTTTCTATTCGATGGTGAATTGCGCAGAAAACTGACGCAACTCAAAAAAACAGATTTTCTGTGGCTTAAAAAGTACAGCAACAATGTCACGAAACAAGCGATCAAAGATTGTTCTGTCGCGCTTAGGAACTTTTTTGGCAAGAATGCGGAGTTCCCTACATTCAAGAGCAAGCGTAAGACGCGACCAAGTTTTTACCACGACCCAGTAAAGCTCAAAGTGTCAGAAACACATGTGCGACTAGAAAAGATCGGATGCGTTCGTCTAAAAGAACGTGCAAGAATCCCGCTGAACGTAGCCTATCAGAATCCGAGAATCACTTGTGACAACGGACGATGGTTCATCAGTGTCGCGGCAGATGTTGAGTTAGAAAATGCAGGTAAAGTCACTCACCCTATCGGTATTGACCTAGGAGTCAAGGATTTAGCCATTGTATCGGATGGGCGAGTGTTCAAAAACATCAACAAGTCAAAGCGTATGAAGCAGCTTCAGAAGCGCAAAAAGCGACTTCAACGGCGAGCGAGTCGTCACTACTCGAAGGAGGTGGAAACCCGTTGTAAGAAGTCTCGCGGCTTACTAAAACTCGAACAGGGAGTACGCTCAGTTAACAAGAAGATTCGCGACCAACATACCAACCACATTCATCAAATGACGACGAAACTGGTGAAAACCAAGCCAGAATATCTTGTCATAGAAGACTTGAATGTGAACGGGATGCTCAAGAACCACTGCCTAGCCAAAGCGATACAAGATCAGCGCTTAGG
>JAPNUP010000158.1 GCA_026627345.1 Bacillota bacterium
GCGGCGTCATCGCAGCTCCGATTTTTGGTACGATTCTCAATCAGGGGTTTGCTGACAAATTGGCCAAGGTGATGCCGAAAAGCCTGTCCCATCTCACGGGTAGCATACAGTCGCTGAGCCCTCAAGAGTTATTGACCGCGCAAGCGCAGCAAGCGATCGCTAAGCAATTTGTCCGCTTCGGGGCAGCCGGACACCAGATGTACGAAGTTTTGTTGCATGCAGTCAAGCTCAGTCTGACCGCTGGCGTGAGCCGTTTGTTTGAAGTGGGACTGGTTTTTGCTGTACTCGGTTTTATCGGCACTTTCTTCTTGAAAGAAGTAGAATTAAAAGGAAACGAGTACTTTGCTAAAGAAGAAAAGTTGGATTGACAAGTCGAGGTGTCATACCTCCTGGCGCGTCCACGCCGCAAAGCGTTCAACGGCAGCGGTAAAGACGGGTTCTGGCAGATGATGTCCATATCCTTCATAGATATGCTTGTCCACTGGGCGAGCATGTGCTTGTAACGCGTCATATAGGCGGTAGGCGTGCGTGATGTCCACTTGCACATCTGCCGTGCCATGTATGATCAGTGTGGGGCAAGGTATAGCAGCGGCGTGAGCTGCGGCTGACCTTGCTCGGTAGGCTTCCGGGCGTTTAGTCGGCGTGCCGCCGAGGACGCGGCGCAGCATCCGACGCAGATCGACGCGTTCCTCGTAAGTAGCTGCCAGATCTGCTACGCCGCCCCACTGGATCAAACGGTGAATATCAGGCACCGCTAGCACCGTCTGGAAAGCATTGACGGCACCGCGTGAGAATCCGAGCACTGTCATGCGATCGCCTTGAACGAAAGGCAGTGCACGGAGCAGGCGGACCGCGGCGACACAGTCCTCCACGTCGGCGCCCCCAAACTCGTCTCGCCCTTGCCCACTCTCACTTCCGCGGTAAAAAGGTGCGAATACAACGAAGCCTTGCGCACTAAAGGTGCGTATCCAGTCTGCTTTCACAGGACCGACATGACCGATACCACCGCGACAGTACAGCAACGCTGGCCACCGACCGTCGTCGAAGGACCCTAGTGCAGTGTCAGGACAATGGGGGTGATCGAGTGTCATGTGCGTCACCGTTTGAACAGCACTGGCCCCATAGGCGTCAGAGAGGGCAGATGCGATCTGCTCATCGGATAAGGAAAGGCCTGGCGGCAAGCCAAGGTAGCCTTTGACCCAATAGGGCGAAGACCAGTACGTCACAAGGTAGATATCCATGTCGACATTATACAAGGAAGTGGCGAATTCCATACATGGGGCCCAAGTGACCTCCATTTCTGCTATCATGACAACAAACGTACATAAAGGAGTTGACCGATTTGGTCTCCCAAGAGCAGTTAAAGAAATACGCAGACCTCGCTGTGCGCGTAGGTGTGAATATTCAACCAGGGCAACCACTGGTCATCGGCTACTGGAATCGTCCGGTATTGCCGCCACACATCGCTTTCTCTCGTTTACTGATTGAAGCTGGGTACGATGCTGGAGCCTCGTTTGTGCAAGTGGATTGGGGCGACGAGTGGTGGATGCGTGAAACGGTCCGTCGGGGCTCGCTCGACCTCTTGGCTGCACGCGCGCGTTGGCAGGCACAGTGGGTAGAAGAGTTGGCCGCTCAAGGGGCCGCTTATCTCGCCATTCCGGCAGCAGATCCTGATCTATATAAGGGCATTGATCCAGCTCTCGTGGGCGAAGCCGACCGTTTGCAGACGGAGGCGATCAATCCATTTAATTTTCGGCGTACGAATAATGAATACAGCTGGTCGCTCCTGTCCGCGCCGACGCAGGCCTGGGCTGACAAGGTGCACGCGAATCTGCCGCCAGAACAAAGGGTAGATGCGCTGTGGGAGGATATCTTGTTTTGTTCTCGCGCATCGGGTTCGGATCCGGTGGCTGCATGGGAAGAGCATTTGCAAAACTTAGGCAAGCGCCGTGACTGGCTCAACCATTTGCGTATTCGATCCCTGACTTATCGGGCGCCAGGCACTGACCTGACGATCACACTCCCAGACCACCACTTCTGGGCCGTAGCGCAAAGTAAGACGCCTGCAGGTGTCCCTTTTATCGCTAACATCCCGACGGAAGAGGTCTATTCGGTACCGCTCAAAACGGGTGTCGACGGCGTTGTGACGAGCACGATGCCGCTCAATCATGGCGGTGCACTGATCGAAGGGATGCAACTTCGGTTCGTAGGCGGACGGATTGTCGAATATACAGCCAAGTCTGGGCTCGAAGCGCTAAGACATATCATCGAGATGGATGAAGGTAGTCATTTTCTCGGCGAGGTGGCGCTTGTACCCGTCAATTCGCCGATCGCTGAACGCGGTCGACTCTTCTATAACACTTTGTTTGATGAAAATGCGTCTTGCCACTTCGCCATCGGCAAAGCGTACGCGCTGATCGAAGGGGGAAGTAAGCTGCCGCGTAGCGAGTGGGAAGCGCACGGGCTCAATGACAGTTTGATGCATGTGGATTTCATGGTAGGGTCAGCGCAGATGGATATCACGGCGACGACGCAGTCTGGCGAGACCGTCGAGATCTTCCGCCAGGGCCGTTGGGCGACACCAGTGTAAGGTTAAAAACAGGACTACAGAGCGGTCGGGTACTAGCCCCTGACCGCTCTGTAGTGTCTCTTAGGACAACTCAGTAAGGTCCACGAATCCACGGCTTCACTTCAGTCTCATAGAATGCGGATAGCTGAGCCAACTCCTGCGCAGTGAACGAGGGTACGTCTTCGGTCGCCAGATTGTCGTCGACTTGCTGGACATTCTTGAAACCAGGGATGACGCAACTGACTTCAGGATAGTCGAGAATGTAGCGTAGGGCAGCGCGCGTCATATTGCCACGTCCGTCCCCGATCCAGCGCAGGCGCTCGGCGAGTTCCACACCTTTGGGGAAAGGCAGTCCGGCAAATGTCTCGCCGACGTTGAAAGATTCGCCATTCTGATTGAAATTGCGGTGATCGTCTGCAGGGAAGCTGTCGTCTTTTCGAAACTTACCCGTCAAGAGGCCGCTAGCAAGCGGTAAACGCACCAAAATCCCGGCATTCTTCTCCTTGGCTACGGGGAACAGCTCGGTGATCGGCTTTTGTCGAAATACGTTGAAGATCACTTGCAGCGCCTCTACGCCAGGATAACGCAGCGCAGTCAATCCTTCTGCGTCTGTCTCTACGCTAACGCCGTAGTGCAGAATCTTCCCTTCCCGCTTGAGGCGATCGAGTACTGCAAACACATCGCCTTGCTCCAAAACCGCATGCGGCGGGCAGTGGATTTGGTAAAGGTCGATCGCCTCGCGCTCTAGACGTTTAAGGCTCCCCTCGCAAAAGCGACTGACCGACTCGTATGTATACGTAGCTGGATCGTGGATATCCCCTGCGCGACAAAACTTCGTCGCCACTGCGATGTCCCGACCCTTGGTTGCACGTGCAAGCAGCCGCTCGGCGCGCCCATCGCCGTAGACATCGGCTGTGTCAAAAAAGGTGACGCCTTGATCCATCGCGCGCGCTAGTCCGTCTAGGGCTGCCTGCTCTTCGACGTTTCCCCAAGATCCACCGATGGCCCAAGTGCCAAAGCTGATCTCACTGACCTTGATGCCTGTGCTGCCTAATGATCGATATCGCATGATGTGTTTGGCTCCTTTAGACATGAGTTAATAACGAACGGCGTTAGCCGCTCAGCGACCGCGTTTGCCGCCGTGAAAGACGAGACGTACGTGATCGAGACCGTGCTTTTGAAACTCCTGTTCATACTGCTCTTTGCGGCGCCACAGACGCATCTCGAGTTCCTTGGGTATGGCCTCAGTGTCGCTGGCAACGGTCACGTCCCGGTACGCGAGGTGATGCGAAAGTACGTCCCAAAACGTGTTCTCATCATACTCGTCGACGAGTGGCAGGAGATCTTCCTCCATCACTTGATTGGCGTGAATGCCCCCACAATCCGGGCAATGATCGATCCAATCCGTGGCTAAAAACTGCGGCGCCAGCGCATAAAAGTCGTCGGCAGCCTCTTTCAGTGCTTGCCGGGTATCTTCTTCTTTCTCTCCTCCACCTACGATCCACTCTCCCAGGAAAATGAGTGCGGCCAATTTGCGGTACTGTTCATTCGTTAGTTCGATCTGCACACTACGCCTCCTCCTGGCGCCTTTCATCGTCCGCAGTCAGGGGCCACGGCAAATCAAATCGGCGCTCGCCCATACATACGCGAGTGAGTGTAGGGCGTGGGATGTACCACCATTTCTTCGCATAACACAGGCACGACTCAAAGCGATCGAGCATACTGTGGAGTTCGGTGAGCGTGGTGGCGACCTCTGATTTGTCAGGGCTGACAATCGGACCTTCCAAGAACTCTTCACCGTGCGCTGTCGGGTAAATATATACGCGAAATGTTGGCACACTGCGTTTCGTAGACATACGATCTCCCCCATACTGTGATCTGCTTGCATCCATACTACACCTGTAACGGGCTAAAGTGTAGAATTGGACAGGAAGCCAACTGTGTAAGAAGAGAAAGACGTGCGCTGTGTAGCGCGCAAAGAGGTGACCTGATGGCTGAGGGCAATGATAGCGTGCGTGAACACATGGTTGAGGTGGATGGGCGGCGACTGCATGTCCTGGAGAAGGGCGAAGGAGACGATGTGCTCTATTTCTTGCACGGCAATTCGGAGACCGCCTACAACTGGCTGGAGGTGTGGTCGCACCTGCAGACTCGCTGGCGCTTGATCGCGCTGACGATGCCGGGCTATGGGGATAGTGAACGGGAATGGCGAGTCGCGCACACCCTACGGCACTTGGCGCGCATCTCGTTGACTGCACTGAGTCGACTCGGGATCGAGCGCGCGACACTAGTCGGGCACTCGCAAGGAGGCGGGGTTAGTCTGGCGGCCGCACTGCAAGAACCGCGGCGTGTGCGCGGGCTGGCGTTGCTTGCGAGCATCGGCGTCCCTTTTGAAGATGAAGGACTTGGGCGCAATCGCCTGATTCCGAGGCGTCCACGTGTGTGGTTCGAATGGTTTTTGCGCACAAAGCGCGGACAATCCATCTTACGCGAGCAATTGGCGCAAGGTATTGAACAGACGACTCATCCAGTGGTTCCGGACCTCTCGACGCCTGAGTGGCAGCGCGATCTGAGCATCTGGAGCCGTGCCCGGCACATCATCGCAGCCAATGAAGATCTGAAGCTGCTTAGTCGCGAACTGCGCGACATTTATGATCAATTTGTGCATATTGAGGTGCCGACACTCGTGCTGGCGGCTCGCGAAGATCAACTGATTCCGGTAGAGGCCGGGGAAATTTTGGCGAGAAGATTGCCGAAAGGCCAACTGGATGTGGTACCAGGGGCAGGCCACTTCTTTATTCGCACGCACAGTGGCGAAGTGGCCAATCGTCTGGAAAAGTGGCTGTCTACTGTGTAAGAGACGAGTCGGACTGGGGGCTTCATAGATGTTCGAATCCGGGTTATTACAAGGCAAGGTGGTCCTGATCACGGGCGGTGGCACGGGACTTGGCCGCGCGATGGGCGAGCGTTTTCTTGAGCTAGGGGCCAAGCTCGCCATTTGCGGGCGGCGCTTGGAGGTACTTGAACAGACGGCTAAAGAGATGCGGGAGCAAGCAGACGGGAGCGAGCACGATGTACTGACTGTCGCGTGCGATGTCCGGGACGCGAGCGCTGTAGAAGGGATGCTCGATGCGGTGCTGGCGCATTTTGGTCGGATCGACGTGCTGGTCAATAATGCAGCTGGGAACTTTATCAGCCCGACAGAGCGCCTCTCGATGCGCGCGGTCGACGCGGTCGTCGGCATCGTGCTGCACGGCACACTCTATACCACACTGGAACTCGGTAAGCGCTGGATTGCTAGCGGGCAAGGGGGCACGGTGTTGAATATCGTGACCAGCTACGCATGGACAGGCTCGGCTTATGTTGTACCGTCCGCAGTCGCCAAAGCCGGGGTACTGGCGATGACCCGTTCGCTGGCCGTGGAATGGGCGCCGTACGGCATTCGCCAAGTCGCGATTGCGCCTGGACCATTTCCAACGGAAGGCGCATGGTCGCGCCTCGCGCCGACGCCTGACCTCGCTATGCATGCGATCGACCGTGTACCGCTCAAACGCGTAGGCGATAAGGCCGAACTGGCGAATCTCGCATCTTATCTGATTTCGGACTACGCCGGGTACATCAATGGGGAAGTGGTCACCATCGACGGCGGAGAGTGGCTCCAGGGGGCAGGGGAGTTCAGCGATCTGCGTTCGGTTACACCTGAACAATGGGATCGCTTGCGTGAGATGACGCAGCGGCGTTCATAGCCAATGCGCGACGCAATTGTGCTAGGATAAGGGTACATGGCGCTCTTGCGCCACCTTTGCCTATTAGAGACTGGGAGGGTACATACGCATGACTGTTCAATACTTTGCAGAACGACGCGCTCGATTGATTGACGCATTACCTGACAATTCGCTGGCTGTATTTTTTTCGGGAGAAGAGTTGATTGCTTCTCGCGACACGGGCTTGCCGTACTGGGTATCACGGAACTTTTACTATCTGACCGGGCTGGATCGCGAGCGAATGGTGCTGATCGTCAGCAAGCGCGATGGGCAAGGGCAGTCGCGACTGTGGATTGAGCGTCCAGAACCGGATCGGGAGAAGTGGACAGGTTACCGGATGCGCAAAGAAGCTGCAACGGCAGCCTCAGGGATCGAAGATATCAGCTTCACAGAGGACTTCACGGCCGCGCTGCCGCGTCTGTTGCAAGGGATTGAACATTTGTATGCAGACTTGGATCGCCTCACTTGGGAGGGGCCAAAAACCCGCGAAGAAACCTTCGTCAGTGATCTGCGTGAGCGCTTCTTGTCCTTGCAGATCCACAATGTAGGAGGGCTACTCGCCGATCTGCGCTTAATCAAGTCACCAGACGAAGTAGACAGCCTGCGCAAAGCCATCGCGATCACCTGGGACGGTATCGAACGCATGCTAAAGGCATCTCGGTCAGGCTTGATGGAGTATCAACTCGAAGCCGAATTCAACTATGCGCTCATGCAGCAAGGCGTACGCCAGATGGGGTATCCGTCTATTGTCGCAAGTGGTGCGAACGCAGTGGTGCTGCACTACAACACGAATGCCGCTAAGACTCAAGATGGAGACCTCGTATTACTCGATCTCGGTGCGCAGTACAACCACTACAGCGCAGATATCAGCTTTACGTTCCCCGTAAATGGGAAGTTTACTGAGCGCCAACGGGCTTTTTACGAAATCGTTTGGCAAGCCTTGACTGAGACGGCAGCCCAAGTACGCCCTGGCGCCACATGGCAAGAACTGAACGATTGCACCAAGCGGATCTTGTCAGACGGCTTGAAACGTCTCGGAGTGATTCAGGATGATTCCGAGCTTAGTCAGTATTTCTATCATGGTGTCGGACATTTTCTCGGTCTTGATGTGCACGATGTAGGCGGGCGGGATATCGCACTCGCGCCAGGCATGGTGGTGACCATCGAACCGGGGCTCTACATCGCCCAAGAAGGCATCGGTATACGTCTTGAAGACGACGTCTTGGTGACGGAATCCGGGTTTGAAGTATTATCGCAACAAATCGTGCGCGATCCAGCCGCGATCGAAGCGATCATGCGCAAGTAACCTAGACCCATGCTGGTTCTGAAGATGGTTGCGTTGGTGTTGTCGCTCGGACTCGATACGTTCTTGCTGTCGGTCTCCTTAGGCGTGAAAAAGCCAACAGGTATACTGCGGGTAGCCGTTACATTTGCGCTTGCGGAAGCGTTGATGCCATTAGTAGGTCTTATGATCGGTCAAGGCGCAGGCGCTTTGATCGGTCACTGGACCAGTGCCGTCGGCGGTGTGGTCTTGCTGGCGCTTGCGGTGTGGCAACTGCTTTTTGATAACGATCAGGAAGACGACAGTAAGGCTCGTGCTTTGTCAGGGTACATGCTACTCATCACTGCGCTAGGCATCAGTGTAGATGAGCTGGCAGTCGGTGTCTCTATCGGACTGATTGGAGTGCCTGTCGTGTGGACGGTCGTGTTGATTGCAGTTCAGGCATTTGCATTCACGGTGCTTGGCGTTACCTTTGGGCGTCGGCTGGCGCCGTATCTGGGTGAGTGGGTCGAGAAATTGCCGGGGATTGTACTTGGTCTGCTAGGTGTGTCGATCCTCATAGAAGTCTTTAGGTAAGGATCGTCTCTATGTGTGCGTTGGATCCATAGCGGATGCGCTAGGATGGAGTCCGTGCCACTGTAGGGCGAAGGTGACGAAGGCGATGATAAAGGTGGTAGACATCACCATGGACGATCCATTGCCGCCAGTGAGCACAAAGTCGAGTCCGGCCCACGCTGCGCCAAGCACAGACAATAGTCCGATGAGGCCAAGCACGCACTGTCTCCAGGAGCGACTCATGATCGCGTAGACGATCGGGATACAGGCGAGGATGCCGAGGATGACGCCGACGATAGCGTGGAGACGAAGAGCCAGCGGTGCATGGTGGCCTGCCCACGCCGCCGCTTGCACCAATCGCAAACCGTAAGACGTAGAGGCGCCACCTACGTCGCTTGGGATGCTCACCCACAGATTTGTAACCATTCCAGATAGGAATTGTACGATCAGGAGCAGCAAAAGGCCGGTCAGATATCGGCGAAGTGCGGTGATACGGCGACTGGACAACGGCTTTCTCTCCTTATTCGCAATGACTCTCATTCTACTATATCTGGCTTGCCTGTGATAGGTTTGCCGCCGCTTGGATCGGAGATGAAGTCATGCTTTGGTTGGATGGGGAGACACAAGACGTTCACGCACTGATGGACATCGCAAGGCGCATTGATGCGGCAGGGGGGACCGCTTATCTCGTTGGAGGCGCTGTTCGCGATCGATTACTCCATAGACCGATTGGCGATCATGACTTTTGCGTGACAGGCCTCACTGCACAAGATTTTGCGAAGGTCGTTCCAGATGCTTTTGTCACTGGGAAGGCTTTTCCTGTCTTTCGTGTCAAGTTGGGGGCACACCATGTCGAGTGGGCCTTGGCGCGCACCGAGGTGAAAACGAGCTCAGGGCATACAGGGTTCGCCGCATACGCAGCGCCTGACGTTCGCATCGAAGAGGATCTCAGACGGCGGGATGTCACCGTCAACGCGATGGCTGTGGCGCTTCTCACAGGCGAGCTCGTCGATCCGTTTGGCGGTGCGGTCGATCTTGCCGGAAAAACCTTGCGTGCGGTGTCCTCGGCTTTTTCTGAGGATCCGCTGCGCGTATACCGTGTGGCGCGTTTTGCTGCGCAGTTAGGCTTTACCGTCGAGGGCGACACGTTGTCGCGCATGGCGGCACTAAAGGGAGAATTGTCGACACTGTCGGTCGAACGCGTGTTTCAAGAACTTCACAAGGCACTACTTGGCACCACACCTTCTTTATTCATAGAGACGCTGCGTCAAGCAGACGTTCTCGATGTCCACTTTCCCGAAGTGGCGGCACTCATCGGTGTGGAGCAACCACTTCGTTATCACCCCGAAGGAGACGCCTACAACCACACGTTGCAGGTCATAGATGTGACTGCACGGCGTGGGCAACCTGCCTGCGTTCGCTATGCGGCGCTTGTACATGATGTGGGGAAAAGTCTTACGCCACGCGATCAGTGGCCGGCACACCCCGGTCATGAGATGCGTGGGGTACCGCTCGTGCGTGCTTTGTCACAGCGACTGCGTGTACCTACGATATGGCGCAAAGGCGCGGTCTTCGCCACGCAGTATCACATGCTCCTTCACGGCTGGCAGAAGATGCGGCCAGCGACGATTGTCGACTTGTATACGAAGGCAAGGCGTAGCGCGCTCGGTGTAGCCGGGTTCGCAGCGGTATGCGAGGCAGACGAGCGGGGGCGCAATCGAGCGAATGCACCCTGTCCTGATATTGAGGAATGGCTGACTCTCTATAGAAGGCTAGAAGATGAGGTAAGCGGTGAAAGCCTTCTCGCCCAGTTGCCTGCGGTGCAGGATGCAGCTTCGGGAAAAGCGTTCGGCGAAGCACTTCGCCGCGCGCGCATCGCCTACGTACGGCATTATCTTCGCGCGCGCAGCGATGCTCCTCACATGCCAACGTAGCGCGTGTAAAAGCTACGCGCTTGTGCGACGTCGTCCACACCGTGAACGAGCGCGCGACCGTCTGCAAATACAGTCAGAATGTGCTCCCCTCGTTCAAACCGCAGCAAGCTGTCGGTCTGGCGCACAGTGCCAAGTGGTCGTAAGCGTTTGGCAAGGTGCTCGAGCGAGAGTTGTGTCTGGGCTTGCGGGCGCAACTGAATCGTGCGCCGTCCGCAGAAAGTGACCGTCAGCGCATCGGACGGCGCGTCCAGCGCTGCGAAGGACCGTTTCCCGCAAGTGGGGCACTCTGGTTGCGGGTTGCCAAAGCGCATGTTGCGCCATTCATTATGCCAAAGGTCCACATACACAAGCCCGTCGCGCAGTGCATCCGTGCGGCCGGACAGGTACTTTAGCGCTTCGGCGACCTGTAAGGAGGCGATGACACCGGTGATCGGTCCAATGACGCCTACGGTGTCACACGTGTCGTGATCGCGTTCTGCTTGTGCGCCAAACAGGCACGCCAGACAGGGTGTTTCCCCTGGTCTGATGAGGCCGGCCACGCCGTAAGAACTGACAGCACCGCCGTAAGCCCACGCAATGCCGTGTTTGACTGCCACGTCGTTGATCAACTGCCGAATCTGTGCATTGTCTGTACCGTCTACGATTAGGTCGACATCAGTCAGCAAAGCTTCCGCGTTTTGCGATGAAAGGTCGGTGACGCTCGACTCGACGACGATGTCGCTATTGAACTGACGCAGTTTAGCGGCGGCCGCTTCAGCTTTGGCTACACCGAGATGCGCATCTTGCTCGTCATACAGTGTTTGCCGCTGCAGATTCGTCCACTCCACGATATCGCGGTCTACGCAGCGAATATAGCCCACACCTGCTCGCGCAAGTTGGCTGGCGCTGACGCTTCCTAGTGCGCCGAGACCGACGACGACAACGCGCGCACGCAGAAGCTTTGCCTGTCCATCTTCTCCGATTGGAGCAAATACGACTTGTCGCGCGTAACGTTCTGCCGCACCGTCAGCTCCCATGATGGTTCTCCCCGTTTCCTCTGACCCAAAAGTATTCACAGGTCTGTGCACAGCCTGTGGACGAAGCTGTGGATAACTCCGCTTCGAGAACGATTTATGCCTGTGGCTCGATGAGCAATACTCTGGCGGGGGCTGCGTCGATACCGATGATTTTGAGCGGCGCAGCGATCATCTCATACGTGCCAGCCGGGACATCTTTGAGGCGTAGTCCTTCAATAATCACAGCACCGGCGCGAAACAGCGCTTTGTGCGTATCGTGATCCGGCTGTGCGCGTTCGACCCCTAGAGCATCTACGCCGACGCCAGCCACTTTGCAAGACGCCAGGTATTCGGCGCCATCCGCTGCTAGATAAACGAATGAGAAGTCGAAATCCTCACGCCACGAGTTGCGCGTCTTAAACAGTAAGAAATCGCCTGCTTGTGGAGCGAACGGCCGTAGATCATCCGCATGCACCGCGTCTTCTACGGTAGTCAGATCAAGTACGCGGCACGGTCGCACTAAGTCTTCGATCGCAATCGTTTCGATGGTTGCCCCACCTTCGAGCATGTGTAAAGGCGCATCGACGTGGGTGCCTGAATGAGCATCCATATGGAGCCGGGTTTCACGGGCGCCGTTTGTGGGGAAATCGGCGGTCCGCTCAAAGGATGGCCGCTTTTCCTCCTTGTTCTTATAAACGGTCATGTCTCCCTCAATGGCTGTGGAGATGTCATAGATACGCCTACGCTGGATCATCGCGTCATCCGCCCTTTCTTCACGTACATGCCATCCATTGTACGACAATAGGACAGCTGCTACATCATGCCTTGGTAAATCGTCACGATCTTGCCAGAATCCCATGCGTTAGGTCGAGGAACGGACATAGACTTTACGATGGTCTTTGCGCACAATAAGAAGTGTCCACCGGTGGAAGTCCGTCTGGCGTCACATAGGGGGGAAAGCGGTGCACAAGCAAGCGAATCGCCGAAGTCAGTCACGCATGGGGCGTCCTTTTCTCCAATCTATCGCTTTATACAGAGTCGTGCGTATCGTATGGCTATCGGTCAAATTCTTTCTACAACTCTACTGGTTCTCAAGACGCCATCCGAAGCCTTGGAGCGAGGTTGAACAGACGAGCTTTGCCAACTTGATGGCGAGACAGGCAAGAGAGTATCGCGAACTGGCGCTGCGTCTAGAAGGACTGATGATCAAGCTGGGTCAGTTTCTCAGCACGCGCGCGGACATCATGCCGCAGGCGTTTTTAAAAGAGCTCGAACACCTCGTCGATCAAGTCCCGCCTGTGCGCTGGGAGGCTGTGGACGCTATCCTCGATGAGGAATGGAAAAGTCGTCGGGCGCTGGTAGCGTCTATCCGTCAAGAATCAGTCGCATCCGCCTCAATCGGCATCGTCTACAAGGCGACGCTGCAAAGTGGGGAACAAGTCGCGGTAAAAGTTAGGCGTCCAGGGATCGACCGCATCATTCGCGCAGATTTTCGGGCCTTGTGGATCGTGCTGTGGATGGCTCGGCAGTTTACAACCTATGGCCGCCGGGCGGATCTACGCGGATTGTACCGCGAGATGGTAGCAGTGATCACAGATGAACTCAATTTTGTCAAGGAGATGCAAAACGGCGAGTATTTTCGAGAGCGCTACGAAAATATTGCAGGTGTGCATATTCCACGCTACTTCGCTGAGTTGTCTACACGGCGTGTACTTGTCATGGAGTGGATGGACGGCGCACGCATCTCCGACCTCGCGTATCTGCAGGCGCAAGGCTTGGATCGCCATGAACTTGCAGCGAGACTGTTTCACAGTTTTACGGAGCAGCTTTTTGAAGCAGGTAAATTTCATGCCGACCCGCACCCGGGTAACTTGCTCGTGCAACCGGACGGAACGATCGTCATTCTTGACTTTGGCATGGTCGGGATGATCCGCGAGCAGGACGTGCTCTATATTCGCGATCTGATTGAAGGCATCGTATTTGAAGACGCCGACAAGATTCTCGACGCTTTAGCCAAGTTGCGGTTCCTTCTCCCGTCCGCTGATCGCACGGTACTTGAACCTGTGATTATGAACCTGATAGCGGCGTACGCTCGTAGCGATCTTACGCGATTCGACGAAGCGGTCTTGGATCAGATCCTCCGCGACGTGCAAGAGGCCATAGCGCAACAGCCGATTCAGTTGCCGAGTGAATTCGCCTTTCTAGGGCGCGCATTGTCCACTTTTACGGGTGTCCTGCATACGTTGGATCCAGGCATCGACATCGCAGCGCTTGGCAAGCCGATCATTCGTCAGTGGCTAGCTGAACACACGACTGAAAACCCGCGCTCGCAGTCGACAGGGGGGGCACAAGAGGCTCACGGGGAAGCGGCGGCAGGTGCGAAGGGGACTGACTTTTTTGCGCGGGCGATGGCAGATGCAGTGAACTCGGCACAGGTCAGGCGCCTGCTACGGCAATATGGAGCGCCGCTTCTGCGCTATCCACGTTTAGTGGAGCAGGCTTTGGAAGCTCCGACTAAGCAGCTCGAAGGCGAACGCGAGCGCGCACGCGCGGAGCGGGTCCAGCGGTATTTTCAAACGCAAAAAGCGTATGCGTTTGTGCAGGGCACCTGTGCCAGTATCCTGTGGGCACTCGGCGTTTGGTGGCATCTGCGCCCATTTACGATACTCGGTGCAGTGGCGCTGGCAGGTGCTGTCTTGTGGTTCTATCGCGTGTCGCGAAGGCAGGCGCGATGGTTGCTCGAGCAAGACGGACAACGGTTATCTTGAATATGGGGTCCTGAAAGCAGTACCATGGGAACGTCTACATAAGCGTTGGGAGGCATGTCAATGGAAACCGTGAAAGATCGTTTAGAGATACCTCAGCAGTACCAGTGGTCACTCGAGGCCATGTACGCGACTGACGAGGACTGGGAAACCGAATTCGCTGCGTGTAAGAAAGAGGTGGCGGCCGACCCGTTTGCGCCATACCGCGGCCACCTAGGCGAAGGGGCAGCGCTGTTGGCGAAGCTGTATGCGCAAGAACAAGTGCTGTCAGAGCGCATCTACCGCCTTCATATGTATGCGCATACGAAAAACGATCAGGATACCCGCGTGGCCAAATATCAAGCGATGATGGCGCAGATCGAGGCGTTGGGCGCGCAGTACGGGGAGAAAGGCAGCTTTATCGAGCCGGAGTTGTTGGCCCTTCCTGAGCAGACGTTACAGAGTTATCTAAAGTCACCCGAGCTAGCAGATTACAGACACGGACTAGACGATCTCTTACGCAGTAAGCCGCACGTGTTGTCGGCGGAATCCGAGGCCCTCCTTGCGTCTTTGTCCGACTCGCTCGGCGGCGCGCGAAAGATCTTCGGACAATTGACCAATGCCGACTTTGATTTCGGGTCATTTACGATCGACGGGCAGGAGTATGCAGTCTCGTCTGGTCGCTATGGACTGTTGATGCGAAATCCCGACGAGCGCGTCCGCAAAGCTGCTTACGAGAGCATGTACGATACTTTTCTGGCGCACAAAAATGCGCTTGCAGCCATGTACGCCACTAGCGTCACTAAGGACATCGCGGTAGCGCGAGCAAAGCGATTCCCCACCACGCGCGCGGCGCGTCTGTTCTCGGATCACATTCCGGAGACCGTGTACGACGCCTTGGTCGAAGGCGTACGCAAGAATGTGAGCCACTTGCATCGCTACCTCGAATTGCGGCGCAAAGTCCTTAAGCTGTCTGGTGTCCGCATGTACGACAAGTACGTGGCACTGGCCGAACTACCGGATAACGATTATCCGTTTGAACAAGGGTTTGCACTTGTACAAAAAGGTCTTTCGTCACTTGGCGATGAATATGTTAGCATCTTGAACAAGGCGCGCGAGGAGCGCTGGATTGACGTCTTCGAGAATCCTGGGAAGCGCAGCGGAGCTTATTCAACAGGGTTCTATGGTACGCGACCGTACATTTTGCTCAACTACCAAGGCAACTTCGACAGCGTCTCTACCTTGGCGCATGAACTGGGACACAGTGTGCATTCTTACCTGGCCACGCAGGCGCAGCCTCCGCAGTACAGCGGTTACTCCATTTTTCTCGCGGAGATTGCCAGCACTGTCAACGAAACTTTGCTGATCAATCACCTGCTAGACCAAACAACTGACAAGCAAGTGCGAGCGGCACTGCTCAATGAGCAGATCGACAGCCTGACAGGCACCATTTATCGGCAAACGATGTTCGCGGAGTTCGAGTATCTAGCCCACAAGATGGTGGAGGAAGGAACCGCACTGACGCATGAGAGTCTATGCGAGATGTATGGGGATCTGAACCGCTACTATCACGGATCAGCGTATGTGGATGATGAGCGGGCGTCTGCTGAGTGGTCGCGCATTCCGCACTTCTACGGTGCATACTATGTCTTCAAGTATGCGACTGGTATGAGCGCAGCACTCGTTTTTGCAGATCGCATCAGAAAAGAAGGGGCTCCTGCCATCGATAAATACCTCGACTTTCTACGTAGCGGGTCGAGTGACTATCCACTCGCAGTTCTGCAAAAAGCGGGACTCGATATGACCGATCCTGGTATCGTGACCCAAGCATTGTCGATATATGGCAACTTGGTAGAGGAGTTGGAAAGCCTACTCGTGTAGGCGTATGTAGGCGTGAACACGCAGCAGGTCACCATCTGTGGCCTGCTTTTTTGGCGTTATTATCGTGAGTCCGTGTCGTAATGGGAGAGAAAATCATTGACCAGTTGAAACACGCGTTTGGAGGAGGTGCGCGCATCGTATAACGCTTTGGCAAAGGAGAGCACGGCTTCACCGTCTTTTTCTAACAGAAACTCCGCCACCTCAGGTCGCAGTTGGTGTGAAAAGCGCTGCCACTGAGTGGCTTTCTCCGCAGTCAAAGGGACATCGGAGCCTGTCGTGAAACGGTCTATTGCAGCAGATGATTCGCTCGATTCAAGCAAGGCGTAGACGGAGACGGACAACGCTTCGGCCAGTCTGTACACGAGATCAACAGCAGGACTCTTGCGCGTTCCTTTTTCTAGCTGGGAGACATGGCTGACGGAGACGCCTGCAAGCTCTGCCAAGCGGTCTTGCGTATAGCCGCGTTCTTTGCGCAGTTGCTTCAGTCGTATGCCATTGAAGTGTCCGAAGTCCGACAGATCAACCCCTTCTTTCCTCACGCCGGATTTACACAGACGTGTAGGATCAGTATAGACCAACATATACAAATGTGTAAAGCAATCTGACAACTGTGAACATCCGGTGAGCAGTAAGCGACAAAAAGGCATGCCAGAGAAGGCATGCCTTTTTCGATGGAATCAGTAAGAGCGACCAAACCAAACGGTGTACGCGGCATCTTTTTGGCACGCGACGCAGGTCGGCATACGCTCCGGAGGTGAGAATGGGATATTGCGGCTTGTTGCCCCTGTCTCTTCTTTGACTTTGGCTTCACACGCGGCATCCCCGCACCAACCTGCCAGCGCAAAGCCTTTCTCAGTGCGCACCACTTCGTGTAGCTGCTCAATCGAGTGAACAGCACGGGAATGGTTGCGTAAAAAGGCGCGCGCATTTTCTAACATGGAGGCCTGAATGTCAATCAGTAGCTCATCTACACGCGTGCCTAAGTCGGCGAGCGCCACTGGCAGTTTCTCTCCAGAATCACGACGAACGATGATCGCTTGACCGGCTTCGAGATCCCGCGGCCCGATCTCGAGGCGAATAGGAATGCCTCGCAGTTCGTACTCATTAAACTTCCAACCCGGACTCACATCTTCGCTGGCGTCCATGTCTGTGCGGATGCCGGCGGTACGCAGTGTCGTCTGAATCTGCTGTGCCGCTTCCAGCACTTGCGCGCGCGCTTTCGCTGGACCGATCGGAATGATCATGACTTGCGTCGGCGCAATGCGCGGCGGTAACTGCAATCCTCGGTCATCCCCATGGACCATGATCATGGCGCCGAGGATGCGTGTACTGAGTCCCCAAGAAGTCGTGTGCGCGTACTTGCGTTCGTTGTCTTTATCGAGAAAACGGATGTCGAAGCTGCGCGCGAAATTCTCGCCCAGATAGTGAGAAGTTCCGGCTTGCACGGCTTTACCGTCTTTCATCATTGCTTCAATCGAATACGTGGCGACCGCCCCTGGGAATTGCTCTGACGGTGTCTTTTGTCCTTGTAAGACAGGGATGGCCAGTTCATTTTCCACGAAGTCGGTGTACACGGCTAACATGCGTTCGGTTTCTTCCCGAGCTTCTTGCTCAGTAGCATGTGCGGTATGACCTTCCTGCCAAAGAAATTCGCTGGTGCGAAGGAAGGGAAGCGTTCGTTTTTCCCAACGCACGACGTTTGCCCACTGATTGATGAGCAACGGCAAATCGCGGTACGACTGAATCCACTGGCTGTACATGTGCCCGATGATCGTTTCTGACGTGGGGCGAACAGCGAGACGTTCTTCGAGCTTCTCGTCGCCGACTTCTGTCACCCACGGTAACTCTGGATTAAACCCTTCGACGTGTTCTTTTTCTTTTTGCAAAAAGCTTTCCGGGATAAATAGAGGGAAGTAGGCATTGCGGTGCCCGGTTTCCTTGAAACGGCGGTCGAGTTCACGCTGTACTGCCTCCCAGAGTGCAAAACCGTCTGGTTTAAACACGATACATCCGCGAACGGGCGCATAATCCATGAGGTTCGCCTTTGTAATGACATCGATATACCAACGGGAAAAATCCTCGCCCTGTGGTGTGATCGCCTGCACAAATTCTTTGTCTTTAGCCATACGTACCCCCTACAAATGACGATTCTTCATAGCATCGTCTGCCTTGTACCCAAACATACCTTACTGTCGCACAAATTGCGAGAGTCAGGCAAGCGCAAATCCTTCGAGCAGTGCCTGTCGTGGCGTGATGCGAAAGAGACAGGCAGGCTGTCCCGAGCGAATCCACTCCTGACGCCAAGCAGGTGATAATGCTTCGCAACTGATCGTGTCGATCTGAGCGATCGCCGAACATTTGCGCAGCCCTTGCAACGATGCCACGTTATCCTGCGCGATAAAGCACAGATAGCTATCCATTTCCTTTGCAAGCAGTCCAAAAAGGTGCGCTTTGGCCATGAGTTGAAGGCCTTTTCCGCGGGCCTGAGGTACGATATACGTCCCGAGAAGGGCAGTACGCTGTATCGGATCGTGCAAGGCCGCGACGATCATACCGAGTGGCCGCTCTGCGCCTTGTTGCACAAGTGTCCAGGCAGACGGTGTCCGCGCATCGGCAAGATATGTCACTTCGAGCGTTGCACCGTGTTGTAACGCTGCCGTGGCGTCAGCCAACGGCCACTCGTAACGCCGCCAACGGTCATCTGCTTCGTCTTGATAGAAACGAATACAGTCGTGCGAAAACGATACGCAGTCGGCGGATTCTAGAGGCCGCAAAAAGTAGTCGCGGTGGCTCGAATCACTCTGGGACATGTAGATTCACGCCTCATTCGGATATTCTCATTTGAGGAAAGAAGTTGTACAATAGTGAAAAAGGGGTGTACTCATGAAAAGCACACTAGCCGAGCGAGTTAAAGAAAGACGCACCCAGGCTGGACTGTCCGTACAAGAACTGGCACGGCGCGCCAAGGTCTCTGCCAGCTACATTTATGCGATTGAATCCGGCGCAAGGGGCTCTCATATCGATAAGATCACGCGCATTGCGCAGGCGCTTGGCGCGTCTGTATCTGACCTTTGGCCTGCTGAAGACCCTGCCTCATCTTGCCTGGAGGAATGATGTGCCACTGACGCACATGATGCCTTGTCCACGTCGATGCGAGAACCGTTCAATCTGATCGGCGTTCGCCAACACACCAGTACCCACTATCTTCATCATATACTGTACCCTATGGTTTCACCAAGTGAGCGATCTGTCCGCGTCTGTAGGCTTCATCATTCTCTTCATTGCGCGAATGTGCCTTTGACGGGTACAATGAGAGCAGGGGGGAACCTCATGCAAGCTGATACTTATATGTCTGAACTGCGCGACCGTGGTTATCGTTTGACTGGGAAACGCAAGATGATCCTGGAGTTTTTGTTGACTCATAATCGCTATATCAGTGCGCGTGAATTGATCGATCACATGAAAAGCAACTATCCTACCCTTAGTTTCGAGACCGTGTATCGCAATTTGAAGACGCTTCGCGATGAAGGCATGATTGAGGAGTCGTCTTTCGGAGATAACGAGACCAAGTACCGGATCGCATGTCAGGATGAGCACCATCATCACTACATCTGCATCGAATGCGGACAGACAATGACGATCGAGCATTGTCCGATGCCAGCGCTTGGACACGAGCCGGAGGGATTCCATATCCTTCGCCATCGTTTCGAGGTACTCGGTATCTGCGCGCAGTGTCAAGCGCAGGCCAGAGCTCAGGTGAAGCCTACGCTTGAGTGAAGGTGCAGGTCATAGAGAGGCGAACTTTCAGGTAAGGGTGGTGTGATGGGTGCAGATCGATAAGCTGCGTGACCGCACAGTGGATCAGTTGTTTGAAGCGATGCTAAAACTAGAGACGGTCGAAGAGTGCTATCAGTTCTTCGATGATTTGTGCACGGTCGGCGAAGTACAGTCTCTCGCGCAACGGCTGGAAGTGGCGAGGATGCTTCGGCAAGGAATGACTTATAACCATATCGAAGCAGAGACTGGAGCTAGTACCGCGACCATCAGTCGCGTCAAGCGCTGTTTGCACTACGGTTCTGATGGATACCACTTGGCGCTCGATCGGCTGAAACGCTAAAGTCCGCCACATCATCGAGGCGGACTTTAGCACTCTCTTCACTGTAGGTTAGCGTTTGGACATGCTGGTCGCTATCTGATCGGCGACTTGCGCATGCGTCGCTGCTAAGCTGGTCGTATCGGTAGAGAATTCACTGGTGATGCCATAGCCAAGACCACTTGCATCCTCGATGGCCGTCCAGGTCGGGTCAAACGGCTGCCACTTCGTACCATTCCACACGTTGAGCCACTCATGGGCATCATTTGCATTCGTATCCTTGAAATCAGGCTTGGTCCATGCGGAGTTGGCATACCCTCCGACTGTTTGCGTTGGAATGCCCACCGAGCGAAGCAAGGCGGCGCCGAGTTGCGCCATGTTCTCACATACCCCAAGCTGTTCATTCCAAGTCGTTAGCGCGTCGGTAAAAATGTACTGCGCATTTGGCGCCAACTCTGCATTGTTGTAGGAGATATCACCTGCGACGTAGTTGTTGATAGCGGCAATGGCGCCTTCGAGGCTGGTGCTGTTCTCGAGAAGCGTGTCGGCGACTGTCGTGAACTGTGGGCTCATATTGTAGTCCATCGCGGAAGAAGGAAGCAGCGCCTGTAGTTGTGCAGACGGTGTTTGCCCGCTGACTGTCACCTGATAGTCGATCGGATAAGAAAAATTGGTGCTAGACTGCGTCATCAGCGTCAGGTAGTTTTTCATGAGCGACACACTGACATTGCCCGTAAAAGGACTCTCGACCAGCGCACCAAAATGTCCACTGCTGTCTACAGGCAGACGGTAGTCCCACTCTTGTGCGGGTGTTGCGCCATTCAAGACCACGGTGACAGCTTTGACCTTATTGGCAAAAGAGCCTGAGACTGTCCCGGCCACAGGAATCCAGTCGCCTTGTGCCGAGTAAGGTAGATAGGTGACAGCACCATCAGACTGTGCGGCGACGGAGGACAGGTCAGTGGGTAACGGCATGATCCCAGTGTACTGCGTCGGTAGTGAAAACGGCTGGGATTGCAGGCTGGACAAACCAACGGTAATGACAATCGGGACACTGTATAGATCACCCGTCTGCGCCTGGATGGTGTAGATGCCTGGTTTCGTTGGCGTGAAGTAGGCCAACGTCTGCTGTTTGTTGTTCGGCCCACCACTCCATTCGTCCACTGTGTCTGTCGTAATGAGTGCATCAGGGCTGTTGACATGCCAGATCGTCTGTGAAGGCGTGATGTTGTGGCTGTTGTCATAGGCGAACAGGTATAGCATCTGCCCTGGTTTGGCCGTAACGAACCGCGTATTTTGCGTGCTCGCTGATGCGGTGGGCGACGTGTCTTGAGCGGAGATAAAGAAAGCTTCGCTTGCCCGCTGCCAGTAGACCGCATCAGAGGTAGCCTGATTCTGTAGCGTGACGGTCGGCACTGCTTGTCCCTCAAGTGTCGGCAATCCTGAAGGTGGAAGCGTTCCGATCGGCAGAACCGCTGCACTCGCTGAACCGCTGCCTTGCACAGTCGCAGTAGCGCCGACAGATACGGCTGTACCTGTGGTTACAGGCGTCGTCGCACTAGTCCCGCTACCTTGTGAACTCGTGCCTGATGAGCTTGATGCGCCATTGCCTCCGCTGCTACTCGTCTGTGAGCTCGTCGAAGCGGAGCTTGTCCCAGTAGTGGTGCCTACAACGCTACCTGTGTCAGTGCTGGCAGTGGTCGTCGTACTGCCCACTTGGACAGTCCAAGCCGCGCCATTCCACTGGTTCTGAATCGAAAGGCGCTTTAGCAGTTGCATGACGTAGTAAATTGGAACATAAGTGGTGAACTGACCGGTCCGCGGGTCTTTGCGCACAAGGCGGATGACGTTGTCTACCACCGGGTTGTGATTGACTGTGATGGTGAGATGGCCAACGGTCGGAAGACGTAACGTACTCGTATTAGCGGGATACTGCGGGTCCGTCACATCCCACACGCGGCTGACGCCATTCCAGTGATTGTGCAGTTGAAGCTTGGCCATCAGTTGCATCACAGCTGTCAGAGGCATGTATGTCGTGTTGTGAACGATAAAGGCGGATGGACGGCTAAGGACGGAACCATTGATCACAATTTCACTCTGTTTGGCGGATACCGTCGCAGCAGAGGCCATCTCCGCAGGGGCGAGCGTCGCGCCGAGCGTCAGTGCAGTCGCACACAGTAAGCCGATCGATTTACGCATCTTCGAGGTCATCTGTTTCAATAGTCACTCAGCCTCCATCCTCATCTGTTTGGTGTACTTCTAGTCATAACACAGATACAGAGTACTGACCAGATGAGATATTTGCCTGTTCATCTACGAAGCGCATGAGGGACATGAACGCGGCACATGTTAATCTTGTGCAGGCGCCGTCAATGCCTGTAGAAACGCGATGAGTTGCTCACTACGGTCCACCTCATAGGTACAATCGCGAGGATGGGAAACATGGTGCCGATTAATGAAAAGGCCGTCCGCACCAAACTGTTGCGCCGGTTCGACATCGTTGAAGTAGTGGTCGCCGATCGACAGGATACGGTCTGGCTTGACGGAGAACTGCTCGCATAATCGGGCCAGAATCGCCTGCGTGTTTTTCGGCTTTTGGGCAGCATAGGTAATATCGGCGAAAAAGTCCCGCACGCCGAGTGCCTGAAGGATTACAGAGCTGTCTTGCTCTGGACTATTCGTGGCGAGGCAGCAGATAGGCCGGCCGGTGGCTGCGGTCTCTTTTAGCCAAGGCGCCAGTCCGGCGATCAGACGTGTCTCGTGTGGGTGGTTCATCATATACGTGCGCGTCTGAAGGAAACTTGCTTCCAAATCTTCTGGCTTGGCGCCATGCTGAACGCCTAGGGCTTGGATGATCCACCAATAGTCTCCGATATAAAAGGAACCGTAGTCGGTGCTGACATGACTGCCCACTTTCAGAGTGGACGTACCAGACAAAACGGCCTGGTAGTCGGCCAACAATGCGTCTCTCTGATCGGGAATTCGATCGCTCACGTAACCTAGATAGCGGTCGAAATGCTCCTCGGAATCGTATAAGGTGCCGTCAAAGTCAAATAAAATCAAGTCATAGCTGCGCTGCGGCAGGTGGTTCATCTTGTCACGCTCCTCGACTGTCTACGTCCATCATACCCCAATAAGCGCCTATATCGCTTTGCGAATGTGTGAATTTTGCATCATTCTATAGGGCCGTTGCTGAACGTTTGCCCATTTGACGCCGAGCGTGAAAGGGTGCTATAGTATCCCTTGTCATCGGAATGTAGCTCAGGTTGGTAGAGCGCACGGTTCGGGACCGTGAGGCCGCAGGTTCGAATCCTGTCATTCCGACCATAGAATCCATTCTAGCACCCGTCATTTCATGGCGGGTGCTTTTCATAACAGGTGAGAGAGGTTGGAAGCGGTGGCTGATCCATTAGAGCAGCAAAAGCCGATCGTGGGCGTGATTATGGGCAGTACGTCCGATTACGGGACGATGAAAGCGGCGGTCGAGATCTTGCAGCACTTTGGTGTACCTGTCGAGACGGAGGTCGTGTCCGCACACCGTACTCCGGACAAGCTCTTTGACTATGCGAAAAGTGCACGCGACAGAGGCTTGCACGTCATCATTGCAGGTGCGGGCGGTGCAGCACACCTGCCAGGCATGACCGCGTCCATGACCACGCTTCCTGTGATCGGTGTACCAGTGATGTCGAAGGCCTTACAAGGCCTTGATAGTCTGCTGTCGATCGTGCAAATGCCAGGTGGCGTGCCTGTAGCGACTGTGGCGATTGGCGCGGCTGGCGCCAAGAATGCGGGGCTTCTCGCGGTGTCGATTCTGGCTTTGCAAGACGTTGATCTCGCGAGCCGGCTCGAAAAATATCGCCAGCAACAGACAGACGACGTATTGGCGGCTACACTGGATGGATAAAGAGGAGAGGTTGCTGCCGATGAAGACGTCGACGATCGGTGTGCTCGGAGACGGACAATTGGCCCAGATGACCTGTTTGGCAGGCCAAACGCTGGGCTGTGTGATGCACGTATACGCGCAGTCGCCAGATAGCCCGGCTGCCAAAGTCGCAGATCGTGTGTGGCTCGGAGATCTGAATGATGAGGAACAGCTTGCGCGTTTCGCCGAGGCAGTGGACGTGATCACGTACGACACGGAACTGTTGCCTGTAGCATGCGTGAGATCGCTGCAAACACACGCCCGGCTCTGTCCCTCTCCTGAGCTCTTGTACATCGCCCAGAATCGCATTCGCGAACGGGCTTTCCTCCGTCAGATCGATATTCCGATGCCGCAGGTAGCTCCCGTGTTATCGGCAGAAGACGCTTATGCAGCAGCGCTTAGCATGGGTGTCCCAGGAATTTTGAAAACCGCTGAGCAAGGCTATGACGGCAAGGGGCAGGTGCGCGTGGATCGACCTGATGAGGCGAGACCTGCGTGGCAGGCCCTAGGGGGAGTTCCCTGCGTACTCGAAGAGCGTGTATCGTTCGTGGCAGAGATGTCCGTGCTTGTGGCAGGTTCGCTAGACGGGACTTATCAGGCTTATCCAGTAGTAGACAACCGGCATGAGCACCATATCTTACACCTCTCGTCGGCACCCTCACAGCTACCGCAAGCGGCACAAGATGAGGCGACGCGGATTGCTCTGGCGATCGCGAAAGCGGCACAACTCGTAGGGTTGCTGGCCGTCGAGATGTTTTATACGCAAGATGGCCGCGTGCTTGTCAATGAGTTGGCTCCGCGTCCCCATAACTCGGGACACCACACGCAAGTCACGACTGCCACTAGTCAGTTTCTGCAACTCTGTCGGGCTATCACGGGGCTTGCTCTCGGGCCGCTAGACGCGCAGCCGGGCGCGATGGTCAATCTGCTTGGAGACCTTTTTATTCACCTCGATCCGCAAACGGATGACCTGATCTATCAGCATGCAGGCTTTCTTTCGACAGAGCGGCTTGTGAATTATTTACGAACATATGTTCAGGAACAAGGAGAGTGGTCAGTCGATCTCGAACGCTGTCATGTATACTTTTATGGTAAAGAAATGGCGCGGCCAGGTCGCAAGATGGGGCATGCCATGATCGTGGACGATACTGTGCAAGGCGCAGTGAAACAGATGGAGGCGCTACATGCACTGTTTGCAGCGGCAGAACAAGCCAGGGAGAGAAAAGTATGACAACGCTCACCGTAGATGAGGCCCGACAGATCCTTCGCGCGGCTTTGACGGATCAGGTGATGAAGCAGGAACGTGAGCAGACGCTATTGGTAGTCGAGCATCGCGCTCGTGATCTGCTCGACGGCATGGGACTCGGTTATGTGCTTGATGCGCCAGAAGTCGCGCAACGCTTCGCCTTGTACAAGCAGATGCATCACATACCTGGCGACCATCTTTGGCAGGCGATGCAGTTCGTGTTTCGCGTCGCACGGGATGGCGGCGACGACGCGGATGCGAGACTAGTGCAACATTATATGGGGATCATCTATCGCACGCTGTTTACTGCACCGCTGCGACGGAGACCGCAGATTCCGGATGCTTGGTGGGAGACACCGCTCGGGCTCGCCTGCCTGTTTGTCGAACAGGGTGTGGAGGCTTGCGAAAGATTACTCTTGCCACTGCAAGAGGCGTTAGGGGAGGATCTGTCCGATGGAGACTGATATCGCGCATTCAGATCGCCTGCTATCGGGCCTGAACCCACCGCAACAGGAAGCAGTTCTCGCGACGCAAGGTCCACTTCTGATCATCGCTGGGGCAGGGAGCGGCAAGACCAGCGTGCTGACGCGAAGAATTGCACATCTGATTGCGCGACAGGGCGTCGCGCCGTGGAGCATACTAGCTATCACGTTTACGAATAAGGCAGCCAAGGAGATGCGCGAACGCGTCGAGCAGTTGGTGGGGGCAGGCGCGTCAGATATCTGGGTCGCCACCTTTCATGCGATGTGCGTACGGATTTTGCGCAAAGACATCGAGAAGCTGGGCTACGCGAAGGCGTTTACCATTCTCGATGCGATCGATCAACTATCTGCTGTGCGTCGGTGCTGTGACGAACTGAACCTGGACGCCAAGCGTTATGAGCCTCGCGCAATGCAAAGCGCGATCAGCAATCACAAGAATGAGTTGCGAGATGCGACGCGTGTGCAGGCGAACGCTGGCAACCCTTATGAGCAAGTCGTCGCTCGGGTGTACAAGCGTTATCAGGAGATGTTGCGCGCGCAAAACTCGCTCGATTTCGATGATCTGATTATGTTGACGGTTCGGTTATTGGAGACAGATGCGGAGACACTCACTTTCTATCAAAACAAGTTTCGTTATATTCACGTAGATGAGTATCAAGATACCAACCATAGTCAGTATCGCCTCGTACAACTATTGGCGAACAGCCATCGCAATCTGTGCGTCGTAGGTGACTCCGATCAGTCGATCTACCGGTGGCGGGGCGCCGACATCACCAACATTCTTTCGTTTGAGCGCGATTATCCTGAGGCTACCGTCATCAAACTCGAGCAGAACTATCGCTCGACGAAGAAGATTCTCGAAGTCGCCAATGCCGTCATCGCGAATAATGCTGGGCGACCGCAAAAGGTGCTTTGGACAGACAATGCAGATGGTGATCAGATCCGTCTATACCGGGGCTTTGATGAGCATGATGAAGCTCGGTTTATAGCGGATGAGGTGTTTCGCAAGAAAGCGGACGGTACGCTCACCTACAACGACTGTGCGGTGTTATACCGGACGAATGCGCAGTCGCGGGTGATTGAGGAAGTCTGCCTCAAGGCAGGCATTCCGTATCGTGTATTCGGCGGGATCAAGTTTTATGACCGCAAAGAGATTAAAGATATGATGTCCTATTTACGCCTGATTGCCAATCCTGCGGATGATATCGCATTTTCCCGCGTGGTTAATGTCCCTAAGCGCGGGCTCGGAGACGGCACGATCAGTCGTCTGGAGGAATACGCCAGAGACAACGGTCTCTCACTGCTCGCCGCGGTCAAAGAGGCGCAGCACATCGGATTGGCACAACGCTTTGTCGAAGGTCTGGAATCGTTCGCGACGTTGATTCATCAGTTTGCGGCTCAGCAAGCATTCTTGACGATCGCTGAACTGCTCGAACAGGTTATCTTACGTAGCGGGTACCGTGAGATGCTGGCGCGCGAACGATCGATCGAGGCACAGTCGCGTCAGGAAAACGTCGACGAGTTGTTGACAGTCGCACAGGAATTTGAAAAGCGCAATCCAGACGCCGGATTGATCGATTTCTTAACAGACGTGGCTCTGGTTGCGGATGCAGATCAAGAAGGCGGTACAGGGGACGGCCTCACGCTTATGACGCTGCATAGCGCCAAAGGGTTGGAGTTTCCAGTCGTCTTTCTCGTCGGGTTAGAAGAAGGCATCTTTCCCCATACGCGCGCCTTGAACGAACCTGATGAACTGGAAGAGGAACGGCGGCTATGCTATGTGGGTATCACCAGGGCACGGCGACAGCTGTACATGAGTTGTGCATTGCAGCGAACGATTTACGGAAATACCCGCACGAATCAGGCTTCTCGTTTTCTGATGGAGATTCCGGCCACGGCGATCGAAGAGGTCGGTCGTCGCCAGACTCAGGCTCGGCGTAACGAAGGCATACTTTCGCGTGGCATGGAGGCCAGAGGATACGCCAGCGCGCCGAGTGGAGCGACAGGTTCTACGTCTGGACCTATCAAAAGCGGCGGGATTACACAGATCCCTGCATCCTTTGGGGGCGATCTGGCGGCGCCGTGGGCGGTCGGAGATGCCGTGGTGCATCGCAAGTGGGGCGTTGGCAAGGTGACTGTCTTACATGGAAGTGGGGAAGATATTGAACTGACGATCGCTTTCGCGCCACCTATCGGAACGCGCAAGTTGCTCGTCAAGTACGCGCCGATTGTTCGCGTGGAGGGTGATGGGAATGAGTGACGTCAGTGGCCGCATCGAGGAGTTAAAGCGCCTGATCCGCGAGTGTGATTATCATTACCACGTATTGGATGAGTCGCTCATTCCTGATGTCGAGTATGACCAACTATACCGTGAGCTCAGGAATCTGGAAGAGGCGTATCCAGACCTCGCGACCGCTGATTCCCCTACTGCGCGGATCGGAGGAGTCGTGGCAGAAGGATTTACGAAAGTGACGCACAGTCAACCGATGCTCTCTCTTGGAAATGTATTTTCCAGACAGGAGATCGAAGCGTTTGTCGAACGCATCGAGACGGCCGTTGAAGGTTCGGTATCCTATGTCTGTGAGTTGAAGATCGATGGCCTTGCGATTGCCCTTCACTACCAGAGTGGGGAGTTGCAGTGGGGCGCGACTCGTGGAGACGGTTATACAGGTGAAGAGATCACGTCTAATCTACGCACGATCCGAGCCATTCCTCTGCAGCTACGCGCACCGGAGACTATCGAAGTCAGGGGAGAGGCGTATTTGCCGCATGCCTCTTTTACGCGTATCAACCATGAGCGCATGGAGGCGGGTGAACCACTCTTCGCTAATCCGCGCAATGCAGCTGCGGGCTCCTTGCGACAACTCGACCCGGGGCTTACGGCGAAACGGGGACTGGCCTTTTTCGCGTATGCATGGGTGACGCCGAGCGAGCGCGTGGCGACGCAGGCAGAGGCACTCACACAGATGGCTGAGCTTGGCTTCCCAGTGAATCCGAAGTGGAAGCTGTGTCACACGGTCGAAGAGATCGAGCAGTATATCGAGTGGGCATACGGTGTACGTGAGCAATTGCCGTATGATATCGACGGCGTAGTCATCAAGGTCAACGAGTTTGCCATGCAGTCGAAGCTTGGTTTTACGGCCAAGTCTCCACGTTTTGCGGTTGCCTACAAGTTTGCGGCGGAGCAGGGGGAAGCGCGCGTCCTGGATATCGAACTGAGCGTCGGGCGTACTGGCGCTGTTACACCTACGGCGATGATCGAACCTGTGAGTTTGGCGGGCACGACTGTGAGCCGTGCGACGTTACATAACGAGGACATCATCCGTGACAAGGACATTCGCATCGGTGATCTCGTCGTGGTGCAAAAAGCCGGGGATATCATACCAGAGATTGTACGCGTGGTGATCGAGGCGCGTCCTGAAGGCACAGTACCGTTTGCGATGCCGACGCACTGCCCTGTGTGCAGCGAAAGGCTTATGCGAGAAGAAGGGGAAGTGGCACTGCGATGCGTGAACCCGGGCTGCCCGGCCAAACGCGTCGAGGCCATCATTCACTTTGCCTCGCGCGGTGCCATGAATATCGAAGGACTAGGCGAGATGGTAGCGGAATCACTGTACCAGTCTGGCTTGGTGCAAGACATCCCGGATCTATACGAACTGACGCAGGCACAGTTGCTTTTACTCGAGCGTATGGGTGAAAAGTCAGCGGACAATCTCGTGCGCGCGATTGCTGCGAGCAAAGCGCAACCACTTGAACGCCTCTTGTTTGGGCTTGGTATTCGGCTCGTCGGTGAGAAGGCGGCCACCACAGTCGCTACTCATGTAGGCGATATCGATGGCTTATTAACTGCGACAGTCGAGGAATTGCAGTCTATCCCAGAGATTGGCCCGAAGATGGCGCAAAGTATCGTCGACTACTTCGCGACGCCAGCGGCTCGCGAGCGGATTGCGCGTCTTCGGGAACAGGGTCTGCGCATGACGGCACTGCGTCCGAAAGCAGTAGCCTCACAAGGGGAGCAAGGTCCGCTGGCCGGTAAATCTTTCGTCGTCACAGGTACACTCAGTACCCTTTCCCGAGCAGACGCTGAGCAGCAGATTGTGCAGGCAGGCGGCAAAGTGACGGGCAGTGTCAGCGCACGCACTGACTATCTGGTCGCTGGAGAAAAGGCAGGCTCGAAGTTGACGAAGGCGCAAAAGATTCTGGCGGATAACCCAGATAGTCCGCTGCGCATCCTAAGTGAGGAGGCGTTCGTCGCCTTGTTGGCCGAGTCGGCGACGTCCGACTAGCCCGAAGCACCGTACCCATTTGCAGGGACAGGGTGCTTCGGAGCGTCCTTTTTAGCGGCCACGAATGAATTCGCCCACATTTTGCTTATATTTACGTCGGACCCTCACAAAGCGAAAGCGTGAGGAGTATCTACCTAATACAAACGCCAATGGAATGGCCACGATGTCAATGCCGGCAAACCAGTCCACGATACACACCCCTTCCTACGAAGAGCCTATGTGTAGCGCGGACGAACTAGACCTCGGCGCGTACCAGACAGGTCTGTTATACTACATGAGGTGCAGCACTAAGGGGGATTTGCTCGCGATGCAGTTCGTATTGGCGGTTTTGGTTAGCTTCGGGTTCGTGTATTTCACCGTGCCATACGTGCAGAGACTGGCGATAAAGACCGGATTTGTTGATATGCCGAATCAGCGCAAGCTGCATAAAGACCCGATTCCTCTGCTCGGTGGACTCGCGATCTATGTCGGCTTTATCCTCACCGCTGCCATCTTCACGCATCGTGCGCCCGAATTCTGGGGTATTACCACTGGCGGACTGCTTATATTTCTAATCGGAATTATCGATGATTTCTATAAAACACGTCGTAAAGACATGCCTGCTTGGCCGAAATTTCTGGTACAGATTGCCGCGGCCAGCATCTTGCCTTTGTTTGATGTCAGCATTCAGGGGATCAATATCCCGTTCTCACACCCATCATTTGTCACATTTCCGATTTGGCTGCGCTATGTGACGACCATCATCTGGGTCGTGGGTATCACTAACATGATGAATTTTTTAGACGGCGTAGATGGTTTGGCGGCGGGTCTTGCCGCGATTTCCGGGACGACGCTATTTTTCATCGCCCTTGTGAAGGGGCATTCATCGATGGCGATGTTGGCGATCATCCTCATCGGAAGCGCTCTCGGGTTTCTCCGGCATAACTTTTATCCCGCCAGAATTTTCATGGGCGATGCAGGAGCAACCTTTCTCGGGTATGTGTTGGCTGCGATCGCCGTCGATGGCGCATTCAAATCAGCTACACTGGTCTCGGTAGCGATCCCTGTCTTGGCTCTCGGGGTTCCCATCATGGATACATTTTACGTCATGTTTCGACGTGTTCGAGAAAATCGTCCGATCTATGTAGCGGATAAAGGCCATACCTTTCACCAATTGATGCGCTCTGGCTTGTCGCAAAAGCAGACCGTGACTTTTCTCTATTTGCTGGGCATCTGCTTTTCCTTGGTATCGATTGTCATCCTACTCGTAGGTCAACACTGATGATCACTACACCAAAAGCAGTGGCCGCGGCAAGGGATATCCTTGGCGGCCACTGCTTTTTGGCGATGTCAACGACTATTCGACGTCGAATCCGGCCGCTTTCCAGGCAGCGGTGCCGCCATCGATATAGGCGACATCGGTGAAACCCATTTGTTTGAGCAAGTAAGCGCCTAGTGCGGCTTGTCCGCCTGCACCGCAGGTGACGAGCACCGGGCGGTTGCGGTCTGCCAGGTTTGGTTCACGCAAGTGCTCTGGCAACTCAAGGTCGGCACGGATAGGCAACATCCCCAGAGAGATGTTTACGCTACTCGGAATCAGTCCGCAAGCCCCGGCATCTTTGGCATCTTGCACATCGATGATAAAGGTATGAGGATCCGCCTTGATCTTCTCGCGTGCCTCAGCCGAGCTGACGCCCGGAACGTTGGCGCGTGCTTGTGCCACCATCTGTTTGAATGTGACTGCCATGTAAAAAGCCTCCCTTTTTATGTGTATCGAAACGAGTTGCCGCTTTAGTCTACACCACGGGGCTTCGCCTTGCCATTGTCCTGCGTGTGATGTCACGGATTAGCCCTCATTAACCCAGATCGGACCTATGGTATAATTGGGGAACGAATAAAGTAGCGACCACATGGTGTGCTACAGCGGAGGGACAAGCTTTGCAATTGACGGAAAAAGATGTGGAACACGTGGCTGCTTTGGCTCGCCTCCACGTGACTGAAGAACAAAAGCGTGTACTCGCGATCGAACTTGGACAAATCCTTGCGTATGCGCAAGAACTGCAGAGCCTTGACTTGACTGATATCCCACCGACCACGCAAGCTAGCGCTGGCAGCAAGACAGTGACGCGAGCAGATCGCCCACGCGCCTCTTTGCCACAAGCACTCGCGCTCGCCAATGCCCCGGATGAAGACGAAGGGCAATTTCGCGTACCGGCAGTGTTGGAGGGATGAGTACAGTGGACTTTTACGGTGGGATCAAGCGTTTGCAAGAGGGGTTGGCCAGCGGTGAATGGACAGCGAGCGATCTGGTCGGTCACAGCCTCGCGACCATTGAGACATACGATGCACAAGTGAAGGCTTTTTTGCGTCTTGACGGAGAAGGGGCGAGTAGTAAGGTCGCGCGCGTTGGCAATAATGGTTGTGCCCCAGAGACCTATGAATCACACGAGACTGTCCATCCGACGCGCTCGCCACTAGCTGGGATTCCGTATGCTTTAAAGGACAATCTCTGTGTGACAGGTATGGAGACTACGTGTGCCAGCCAAATTTTGCGTGGCTATATTCCCCCTTACTCCGCAACGGTCGTCGAACGGTTGGAACGCTCCGGCGGTGTGTTGATGGGTAAGCTGAATCTCGACGAATTCGCCATGGGGTCCTCTACTGAAAACTCGAGTTATTTTGTCACGCGCAATCCGTGGGATCTCAGTCGTGTTCCGGGAGGGTCTAGTGGCGGATCGGCCGCGGCCGTAGCCGCTGGCATGGTTCCCTATACGCTCGGCTCAGACACTGGCGGCTCGATCAGGCAACCGGCCGCTTTTTGTGGGGTAGTCGGTTTGAAGCCAACGTATGGGCTGGTTTCGCGCTATGGTCTCGTGGCTTTTGCCTCATCGCTCGATCAGGTGGGTCCGCTTACACATTCAGTTGAAGATGCGGCGACCGTACTGCAGGTGATCGCGGGGTTCGATGAACGAGACTCTACTTCTGTGAAGGTAGACATTCCGGATTATACGGCAGCTTTAACGGGTGACATTCGCGGACTCCGTGTCGGTATCCCGATGGAGTACTTCGACACCGGGATGGAAGAGGGCGTGCGACGCTCAGTCGAGCAGGCGATTGCCACGTTGCGCGAGCTAGGCGCGCAGATCAAGGAGATCAGCCTGCCGATGACGCGGTATGCGCTGTCCGCCTATTATCTGATCGCTCCGGCTGAGGCTTCGTCCAACTTGGCGCGCTACGACGGGGTCCGGTATGGCTACCGTGCCACCGATCCGGCGAATCTACTCGACATGTATAAGAAAACGCGCAGTGAAGGGTTCGGACCTGAGGTCAAACGCCGTATCCTGATCGGCACATACGCGCTTAGCTCTGGTTATTACGACGCCTATTATAAGCGCGCTCAGCAGGTCCGGACGCTGATCGCTCGCGACTTTGCTGCCGCCTTTGCCGAGGTGGACGTGATCGTGTCGCCGACGACGCCGACGACGGCGTTTGCCATTGGGGAGAAAACGGATCCGTTGACCATGTACCTGAATGACATTTATACCATCCCCGTGAACTTAGCCGGACTGCCTGCCATCAGCGTCCCTTGTGGGTTGGTGGATGGACTGCCGGTTGGGTTGCAAATGATCGGTCGCTCGTTCGATGAAAGCACGCTACTGAAAACGGCGCATGCCTATGAACAGGCGGCAGGCTTCTCGTCGCTGCGACCGACGCTCGTCAAGGAGGTGCGCTGATATGAGCTATGAAACGGTCATCGGTCTTGAAGTGCACGTAGAGCTCGGAACGCGTACAAAGATCTTTTGCGGTTGTGAGGTGGCGTTTGGCGCAGCGCCGAACTCGCGCGTGTGTCCGGTCTGTCTGGGCAGTCCAGGGGTCTTGCCAGTGCTCAACGAACAGGCGCTTGCCCTCGGTATTCGCGCGGCCCTCGCGCTCAATTGTCAGGTGCGCCGAAGCAGTAAATTTGACCGCAAGAATTACTTTTATCCCGACAGTCCGAAGGCGTACCAGATCTCTCAGTACGATGAGCCGATCGGCGAACACGGCCACATCGACATCGTGGTGGATGGTCAGACGCGGCGCATCGGAATCACGCGGGTACACCTGGAAGAAGACGCTGGCAAGCTGACGCACTCGCCTTTTGGCGATACTTCGTCCGTCGATCTGAATCGCGTAGGGGTTCCGTTGATCGAAATTGTCAGTGAACCGGATATCCGAACTCCGGAAGAGGCGCGGTTGTATCTAGAAGAGTTGAAGGCGATTATGCAATACTGCGAGGTTTCCGAGTGTAAGATGGAAGAAGGGTCGCTACGTTGCGATGCCAATATTTCGTTGCGTCCGGTAGGTGCGTCTGCGCTTGGCACGAAGACGGAAATCAAGAATATGAACAGCTTTCGCAATGTTTTGCGTGGGCTCGAGTATGAACAGCAGCGTCAAGCAGATCTCTTGCGCAGTGGTGAAGTGATCGTACAGCAGACTTTGCGCTTTGATGATGCGACGGCGAAGACGATCGTCATGCGCTCCAAGGAGGATGCACACGACTATCGGTATTTTCCGGATCCTGACTTGCCACGTATCGAGCTGAGCGAATCGTATATTGCGCAGCGACTTGCAGAGATACCTGAACTGCCAGCCAACATACGGGCGCGATTCGAACAGGACTACGGTCTGCCTGCCTACGATGCAGGTGTGCTCACGGCGAGCAAGGCACTCTCTATGTTTTTCGATCAGACTGCGCGTCTTGTGAAGGATCCGAAGGCAGCCAGTAACTGGATCATGGGGGATCTGCTCGCGTATCTTAAAGAAGACGGCAAGGAGATTGAGGGTTTGACGATGCAGCCGAAGCAACTCGCCGGGCTGATCGGGTTGATCGATGATGGCACGATTTCGACAAAGATCGCCAAGACGGTGCTAAGAGATATGGTCTCTTCTGGTCGTGACGCGCCAACCATCATTGCCGAGCAAGGATTGGTACAAATCTCGGACGAAGGGGAGTTGCGCGCGATTGCACAGCGTGTGATTGCAGCCAATCCGAAGTCTGTGGCGGATTATATGGCAGGTAAGGAGAAGGCCATCGGCTCGTTGGTCGGACAGGTGATGAAGGAGACCAAAGGCAAGGCGAACCCGCAAGTGGTTAATCGTTTGATGGCCGAGTTGCTCAGCTCAAAGTAGAACATGCCTTGCATGAGGAGGCGACAGCATGCGACCGCGGATACGGTTGATCTACAACCCGACCGCCGGGAAGGAACTGTTTCGGCACCGTTTGCCAGAGGTCCTGCGCATTCTGGAAACTGCCGGGCTTGAGGCTTCGTGTCATGCCACAACGGGGGCGCGCGATGCGACGAACGAAGCAGTGCGGGCGGCCCAAGATGGGTTTCTGTACGTAGTGGCGTGCGGCGGTGATGGCACGGTCAACGAGGTGATCAATGGCCTGGCGCGCGTACCGACTGATCGGCGTCCGACGCTTGGCATTATTCCAGCTGGTACGACCAATGATCTGGCGCGAGCGTTGAAACTCCCTTTTCAGATTGAGGAGGCGGCTCGTCTGATCGCTGCAGGCGTCACGATGCCTCTCGATCTCGGACGGATAGGGAGAGATCACTATTTCGTCAATATCGCTGGCTGCGGACGACTCACGGAGATCACCTACGATGTGCCGAGTCGCATGAAGACGATGCTCGGGCAACTCGCGTACGTTATGAGGGGGCTTGAACGGTTGCCGGGGCTGCGACCCATTCATCTGCAGCTGCGTTCGTCAAGTCACGGTGAGGCGGATTATGAGTACGACCATCAAGCCATGCTGTGCCTGATCACGAATTCGCGTTCAGTCGGCGGCTTTGAGCGTATCGCGCCAAGGGCATCCGTGCATGATGGCAAGCTGGATGTGCTGATTATCAAACCGACGCATCTTGCGAATCTGCTGCGCATCGCCACGATTGCATTACGCGGGGAGCATGTGCAGGACGAGCATGTGCTGTACTTTCACGCACAAAGGATTGAACTGTCGTCGCGTGAACAGGTGGACGTCAATATCGATGGTGAATACGGGGGACGTTTGCCGACAGTGGTGCAGGTGATGCCGAATCACTTGTCTGTGCTGGTGCGCAGCCCCTTGTCGTAAACGAGCAAAGGAAAGTAGGCGCAAGATGACTGAGCAAAGGGGTCGCACCAGGCGACCGCAAGGTACAGATCCGAGGCAAAGGCGTCGGACAGGTGGGCGAGGAGATCGTCGCGCCAGGCCTGATCAGACAGTGCGGATGGCGCCTGTACAAGTGGGCGACGAACTCGAACTGACCGTTGATAGACTGGGTTATCGCGGCGAAGGGGTAGCGCGCCATGAAGGGTTCGCGGTCTTTATCGAAGGGGCTTTGCCTGGTGAGCGCGTGCAAGCGCGCGTGACACAAGTGGCCCGATCATTTGCCCATGCGCACTTGCACACCGTCCTGACGCCTGCAACGGAGCGCGTCGTTCCTTTGTGTGCGGTTTACGATCTTTGCGGCGGATGCCAATTGCAACATCTGAGTTATGCGGGGCAACTCCAGTTCAAGCGGCAAGCGGTTGTGGATGCGCTGACGCGCATCGGAAAGTTTCCTTCACAAGCTGTGGAGGCGCTCGTGCGGTCAACTATCCCAATGGATGAACCTTGGCGTTATCGAAACAAAGTACAAGTGGCCGCGGCTGTGCGCGGTGGCCGCTTTGTCATCGGATTTGTCGAAGAAGGTACGCATGAGCCGGTAGAGGCGAGTGAGTGCTTGATTCGACCTGTAGGACACGATCAGGTGCTCGCGAAAACACTTGAGGTCATCGACCATTATGCCATTGGGGCATATGACGAAGCATCGGGTCAAGGCGATGTCACCCGCATCGCCATACGTACCACTAAAGGCGGAGAGGTGCTTCTCATCGTCGACACGGCAGGTGCTAGCCTGCCGCATGCCAAGGCGTTCGCCAGTGCTTTAGCGGCGAAGGTAGACGGTATAGAGGAGGAAGAGGCTTCGGATGCACGAGGTCTTGGCAGGCCGCGAATCCGGTTGGCGGGCATCGTGCATCAACCCTCCAGCGGGGCAAGCCGCGTTCTATACGGTGTACCGTATGTTGACGAGACGATCGCGGGCCTTGATTTTCGCGTATCGGCAGACTCGTTTTTGCAAGTCAATCCCGTTCAGACCGAGCGCCTATATCAGGAGGCGATTCAGGCAGCGGTACTTGAAACCGAGGACTTCGTGTGGGACTTGTATTGCGGGATCGGCACCTTGTCTCTCTTGGCAGCTCAGCACTGTCGCCGCGTTGTCGGCATCGAGGAAGTGGAGCAAGCGGTGGACGATGCTAAGGCTAACGCTACGCGAAACGGACTGCCGCACGCAGATTTCGTCGCGGGCCGCGTAGAGCAGGCGATCGTCGACTTGCTCGAGCGCGAGGGCCCGCCAGATGTCGTCTTGCTCGACCCGCCGCGTGCAGGTTGTGCGCCAGAGGTGCTAGCGGCGCTTCTCGTAGCAAGCCCTCGCCGCATCGTCTACGTGTCCTGTAACCCAGCGACGCTTGCGCGTGATCTACGGCTTTTGGCGGATGGTGGGTATGAGAGTAGGCTCATACAGCCGCTCGATATGTTCCCGCAGACCGCTCATGTGGAGTGCTGTGTGTCGCTCGTTAGAAGCTCCTGATATCCCTCCACATGTCCACATATATCTTCTTTGAGAGCTCAGGCGAATCGTTGCCTGGGCTTTTGTGCGGCGCATTTTGAGCTCAGATAAGCTTTCATCTTGCTCGTGTTCAAAATTTGTGACTCGCTAGTGGATAACGGCGGCAAATCCATTGAATTTGTTGAGTATATAGTTGTAACGATGAGTAGTTGATGGTCGGGCATTGTTGGAACTAAAAATACTGTATAATCAAGGAAGAACGTCAAGACACATCCATCGTTTAGATCTTGAAACGTAGACGTTGGGTGTGCGGACGTGATGAATAAATATGCATTTTCTATGAGTTGATGTTATTCGGTTAACGGGCAGTTATGCGACGTGCGCCATGAGGCGCTATGTATTGAAGACACCTATCTCAGTTCGCAAAATGGTATAATGCAGGTGACTAATGAGACGGACGGTGAAAATCCATGTTGTGGTCGGAGGTTCGCGAGCTATTTCCGGATCAGTTTGTACTTGTGCAGGCATTAAAATCGCACCAGGATGGAAGCAAGTTGTATGTAGATGAAATGGCGGTTATTCGCCCCATACCAGATCCGCATGAGGCTACTAGAGAACTTCTAAAGGCCAAACATGAAAACTTTGTCTATCATACGGGTAGACCAGAAATGGTTATGGAGATTGTTTCTCGCGTGGGATTTAGGAGGTCACCAGTTGAAGATCGCCTGATCCACAAATGATTAAGTGGAGTCAGGCAACGGTACTACTTCAAAAGATTCACTGACCGTTCTGCCCAAGCGTTTTGCTAGAAGCATTCCCTCTTACAACGGTTTATACCTCGTGGAACGACCACTCCCGTTACGCTCAATGAGCCCTTCATCTGTAAGTTGTTTAAGTACCGCATTGATGGTTGGTCGAGCAATATCGGGACATCTGTCCTCCAAGTCTCGTACGGAGAATGGCGCAATGAACCCTGCTACAATTTCCCGGATGCGTGCTGACTTCTCGCCCTTTGTCTGCCGCACGATGGACGCCCGATCTTCAAGATCACGATATGCTCGCACAATCACCCCAAGAAAGTACCGCAACCACGGCAATAAGTCATGTTCACCCTCATGCCATCCCTGCGAAGACTCGTAGAGACTCTGGTAATATTTCTCTTTTGTCTCCTCCACAATCTTCTCCAAAGAGATATACCGACCAACGTTGTACCCGCCATGATACAAGCAAAGCAGGGTCAAAAGGCGAGACATCCGTCCGTTCCCGTCGGCAAATGGATGTATGCACAAAAAATCTAAAATGAGCGCAGCCATAATGATGAGCGGATGGAGCTCTCTTTTGTCCATAGCACTCGCATATTCCTTGCAGAGAGAGTCCATTGCATCTTGCACTAAAATAGCTGGTGTTGGGGTAAATCTGACCTTTTGCGTTCCATCTGGCAAACGTTCCGTAATTTCATTGTCAACCATCTTCCACTTGCCGCCTTCTCCATGGGAGAAAGAATACATTTGGCGGTGCAACTGCTGAATGACACTTGGGCGTATGTGAATGTCAACGCCGGAGGCATGAATGAGATTCAAAACAGTACGATAGCCTGCAACCTTATGCTCAGAACAGTTCTGTGGGGTCGTCCGGTCTTCACACAAGTCCTTCAGCCGCTGGTTTGAAACGACGATTCCCTCTATGCGATTTGATGATTCCGTACTCTGTATGGTGGCGATATTCTGTAGCTGCCTTAATAACTCAGGGGCACGGTCCTCATAATAATC
>JAPNUP010000165.1 GCA_026627345.1 Bacillota bacterium
AGGCGTATCAAATTGCGCACGCAGGCGCCGTGCTAGGCATCCCTCAACTAGAGGGAGACGGCGGAGGAAGTATGGTCTATGCGCTTGTGAGCGTGGTCGGGGCAGTGACCGTGTTGCGGTTCACTCGGATTGCCAGTGTGATTTTCCTTTTAGCAGCACTCATGGCCGTACTCATCTCACTTCTGTATGCGGACAATGCTGTCATGCTGTGGGCCGTCGCTTCTGTGTTGCTTTCCGGTGCAAGCTGGTGGGCTCATCGTCGGGCGCGACGGTTGTCACACACCAAGGAGACCGCACCTTCACTGATCGCATCGAACCAGCGAAGCCGGAGTCACTGATCAAGCCTTTCTGCATGCCCACTGTACCTACGCAGTGGGCATGCTCGTTTTTAGTTAGAAGTGGCTACCTCAAGCGCTGAAGTACCTGATCCCCGTTCCAGCAGGCGCTTTTCAGCGATTTCTTGCAGGCGAAACTTCTGGATCTTGCCTGTCCCGGTCATCGGCCATTGATCGGTCTCCATAAACCAGAAATACCTGGGGACTTTAAAACGCGCCAAGCGCTCCTGACAATAGTCGATCAACTCGCGGCGCGTGCATGTCGCCCCTGCCCTCAGTTCGATGAAAGCAGCGCCTGTCTCGGAAGTCATGACATCCTTGACGCCGATGACATACGCCTGCGCTACGGCTGGATGACGGCTAATCACATCTTCCACTTCTTTTGGGGCCACATTCTCGCCAGAGATCTTGTACAACTCTTTGCTGCGACCCAGCAGCTCGATGTACCCACCCTCGTGCATGCGCCCCAAGTCGCCCGTGCGCAGCCAACCGTCCTTGTCGATCACAGCCGCAGTCTCGTCGGGCTTGTTGTAATACCCTTTCGTGACGTGATTGCCACGCACAACCAACTCACCTATGTCTCCTGGATCGAGGTCCTCTTGCGTGAATGGATCAATCGTCTTGTACTGGATATTGGCGCCACCAAACTCAGGCAAGCCACTGACTCCCCCTGGTTTGATCCGTCCAACGCGCGTGGCGACTGTTTCTATAGCATCTCCCACTTCCGTGTGAGCTGTAGAAGCGGTGGCTTCCGTACCACCGTAGCCAGCACAGATTTCACGCAGGCCCATCTCCTGGATGGCGCGCTCCCAAATGACGATCGGCGCCGGTGCAGCCGCGCACATCATGGCATATAGGGCAGACAGATCGTACGCCGACAGGTCTGCGTGATTCAGCAGAGCGACCAGCATGGACGGCACGCACAAAAAGTCGTTCGCACGATGCTTTTCCATGATCTGCAGGGACAACTGAGGGGTGAACCGTGGCGCGATAATCAACGCCCCACCGACAAAGGAAACGGCCAAGATTCCTTCAACAAGCGCAAACACGTGATACAGCGGCAACGCCGTGAACACGCGTCTGCCTTCTTCAAAAGCGCGACTGAGGGCAGTCGAATAGCCACAACGCAAAAACATGTCATGCGTAATCATCACGCCTTTAGGCAACCCGGTAGAGCCTGACGTGTAAATAATGTCTGCCACTTCGTCAGGGTAGTCAGAGGCCGCCGTTCGCGCCAAGCGCTCCTCTTCGGTTACGAGCTCCGCTTTTTGCAAGAAATCATCCCAAGCCAGAAAACGCGGGTCAAGCGGCGCGTCCGTATTGGCTAGGCAGACGACCTGCGCAATGCCGACTGGCGCCTGATCTTTGGCCACGATGTCATCGTACACGCGACTGACAGTATCACTGTGTACAACACCGCTGGCCACCTGGTGCATGAACAGCCAGCGGCTGTCAGACTGTCTCAGAAGGTATAGTAATTCTTCATCGAGAAGCATGGTGTTGATCGGCACACACACGGCGCCAACAAGCCAAATGCCAAGCATCAGATAGGTGTACTCTACCTCACTAGCCATTAAGACCGCGACGTGCTCACGCCGTCTGACACCAAGTCCCATCAGTGCGCGCGCGTAGACTTTCCCTTTTTCCCATATCTCCCCGTACGTGTGCGCCGCATCCTCTGTGATGAGTAAAGGGCGGTCCGCAAAGCGCTTCGCCTGTTCCTCAAAATGTGCGGACATGGTGTGTCGAGGCCAAACCGGATATTGCGCCTCCAGTGCATCACGTCGCTCTTTCGCACTCAGTGTGGTCACACAAAAACCCTCCCCCGTTTACAACTGAATAACGGCGTAGCCGCTTATTCTTCCCGTGGACGGTGGCGCAAGAGCGCCATGTCACCGTCTAGTTGGCGCTCACTAAGCACTCTCATCTTGGCGTGAGCGTGCGCCTTGGTACTACCGTCTTCACCTGTGATTTTTGCTTCCACCTCAATCAAGCGGCGATTGATCGACGTCGCCCAGCCGGCAATGCGCACCACATCACCGACTCGAATCGGTTCGACAAACGTCGCCTCGAGTTTCGCCGTCATCGCCACGAGACCCATAAAGTGCGGGACATACCCCGCCGCTTCATCCAACAAGGCAGCCGTGATCCCTCCGTGCTGAATGCCTGGCCAACCTACGTGGCGCTCTTCGCATCGATAAATCGCCACTGCCTCTTCGCCTTCCTGGAAAAAATGAATATGCAATCCAAACGGATTGCTCTCACCGCATACAAAACAGTTCTCCGTACCCATACTGTCAGCCTCCTTGTCGGTGGCGCCGCCAAACCAAGGCTGCATTTTGTCCGCCGAATCCAAACGAATTGCTCAGCGCCACTTCCACCTGCTGTTCTCGCGCCCGATCGGGAACCAAGTCTCGAGGCGCCCACGTTTCCGGGTCTGCACAGTGCAAGGTAGGCGGAAGCCAGCCTTCATCCAGCGCCAGCAAGCAAGTCAGGCTTTCAATGGCGCCTGCAGTACCTAAGAGATGGCCTACCGCGCCTTTGATCGAGCTGACCGGTATCCGATCGATCAGTTCACCGAAGACGGTTCGCAAAGCAGCCCCTTCCGCTGCATCTCCAGCTGGTGTGGCCGTCGCATGCGCGTTGATGTAGCCCACTTCAGAACCATCTAGATGCGCCGCTTCTAGCGCGCTGCTCATGGCCTGTGCAGCGCCACGCCCTTGCGGGTGCGGTGAAGTCTCGTGATACGCATCATTCGATGCGCCATATCCGATCAGTTCGCCATAGATGTGAGCGCCTCGCACCAGTGCCCGATCATACGGTTCAAGCACCAACATCGCTGCCCCTTCACCCATGACCATGCCTTGACGATCTCGATCAAATGGCCGCGACCATGCGCGCTCATCCGCTGGGCCTGTCCTCGCCAGTGCGCCCGCGGCGCCTAGTCCAGCGAGAATACTCGGCGTATATAAGGATTCCGCTCCCCCTGCCAACACGGCGTCCACAACGCCTGCACGCAACCAGTACACCGCCTCGCCGATCGCATTCGCTGACGAGGCGCACGCTGTGGCATACGTGACGACTGGCCCTTCCAGATCCCACGCCATGGCGATCGCGCCAGCTGCTGCATTCGGGATTGCCTTGGACACCAAACGTGGGCTAACCCGTCCCGTCGGCTTGACAGCCAACTGTGCAGCCCCTTGCTCGAGCGTCTGTACGCCGCCGAAAGCGGAACCGAGTGCAACGCCTATTCGCCTTGGGAGAATCCCAGAAATCCGCTCATCGCGCACGATACCCGCGTCGTGCAGCGCCTCGCGCGCAGCGACAAGCGCCAACTGTGTAAAGCGGTCAGTGTCTGTCACCTGCTTGTGTGTGAGATGCTCGCCCGGAACAAACTCAGGAACGGCAGCGACCACCCGCACGTAGCGAGCCGTGATCTCATCATCGACTCGTCGAACTGCCGACCTGCCTTCGCGCAAACCTTGGCGAAACGAATCGACGCCAACGCCAAATGGTTGTACGGTCCCAAGTCCTGTCACCACCACCCGCATCAGTCTTACCTCCCAAGCTTGGACTGCAAAACCATATCGCTATTATTTCGCTAAAAGAAATACTTCGTCAAGGCCCTATCGGTCATCTCCGACAAGATATACAAAAAAATTGCAAGGAAAGGCTGTTGTGTATAGGATATAAACCCACAAATCGGTATACTATCGCTATAGTCGATACAAGATTAATTGGAGGCACCCCTTCTATGGCCAGGCAGATATCCACGAGAGATTTGACACCCGGTATGCGGCTCGGCCGAGCCTTGTATGACGAGCATGGACATGTCCTGTTACAACGGGGTGTAGAACTGCGTGGCTCATACATCAAGCGCGTGCAAGAGCGATTTGCGGTCGTCATGATCGATGATGACGGGTATGAGGATATCTCTGTCGAAGACACAGTGCCAGGTGAACTGCGCAACGAGATGCAAGTCAGCTTGCTCAAGGAATGGACGCGCATTGCGCAAGATGCCAATTTCGAGAAAATCACACTGTCTAAGGACTTTGCACGCTCGCTTCGCGACCAGGTTCGCAACCTTCTCACGATCGCCAAAGACACGAAGGTGATTCAGGAAGACCTTTCCTCACTCGCCAGTTATGATAACTCGACTTATGTGCATTCGGTTAATGTAGCGATTTACGCGCTTCTCATCGGAGACGCGCTCAAATTGCCGGAGTCAATGCTCATGGAGCTCGGTATTGGCGCTCTCCTTCACGATATCGGCAAGTTGTGGATTCCGGTAGATATCTTACAAAAGCCAGCTGTACTCACGGATGCGGAGATGGCGTTGATGCGCTCGCACGCGGCCGTCGGACACGACGTGCTCTCCCGTCAAGGCGAGCTATCTTACCTCGTGGCGCACTGTGCATTTCAACACCATGAGCGACTCGATGGCAGCGGATACCCCCGCGCCCTCGCGGGTAACGACATTCATCAGTTCGGCAAGATCCTGGCTGTCGCAGATATCTATGATTCTATGGTGATGCATCGCCCATACAGAGCTGGGATTTCCCCCAGTGCCGTGATGGAGTACCTGTTTAGCAAAGCTGACACGGAGCTTGACTTGCAGTTGGTCGCATGGTTCAGTCAGCGTGTCGCCATGTATCCTGTCGGTGCCGAAGTGACGCTTTCCACCAGGCAAACTGCCGTCGTGTCGCACATTACACCGTCTCTGCCTGCGCGCCCTGTAGTGCGTATCATTCGCGATCCAGACGGGCAACGTGTGCCACCATACGATCTCGACCTGAGCACCTCGCTAAATGTCACCATTACAGGCACAACATCAGGCATCACGGTGCTCGACATCATCGATTGAGCGTTGGCACGGGCAACTCTAACTTGACAATCATATACGCTAGCCGAAACCCCATCCGCTCTACATTGCGAGCCGAGACGGTGCCTGGATCAGTCTCGATCGTTGCTAGCTCCATGCCTGCGCCTTGCGCTTGGCGCAAACGCCAGTCGAGTAGACCAGTCTGCAAACCTCTGCCACGAAAGGATGGACGTGTGCTAGTGGAAAATAACGCAGCCACCCCTTCAGACATCGCCAGCATACCTGCTGCGGCAGGGGTACCGTCGACATGCGCCCACACAGGCGTCCCCACGGGGATGGCGCAAAACGCACGTTCCAGCGTAAGCGATTGTCCCTCGCCCACACTCTCCGTGTCCATAAACCCACTCGCCAGCGTCTGACTCCACTTCAGAACCGCCCGCTCATCTTGCGCATCAAGCGCTGACACACGTGGATCCTTCTGTTCGAGCGGTGACTGCCATTTCGCCAGTTCAAGTACCCAACGGGACGTCAGTTCGGTCAACCGATAGCCGCGTTGCATCACCTGTTCCATCAAGGATGCATCGGCCAACGGACACATACGAAGAACGGCTGCATGACCACGCTGGTGATAGAACGCCTCTATCTGATCCAAGACCTCAGGTTGCATCGGCCCTTCCATCCCGAGCCCAACGGCTTCATTGATCGAAAATTCGGGTCCACCGTACATGGCAATAACGTTTTCTAGCGATAAAACATCTAACTCGGATTGCGGATTCACACGCGGCCAAACCTGCGCGATCAACTGGTTACCGTAGACTCCATCGGCTTCAAGGCGACGAGCCAATGCTAGATCCATGAACAAAATAAGACACTCCCTTAACTATTCGCTTATCTTTCACTTCGTCACGGGTCCACCAGATACCTGCTACGGCCGACTAGGATGTGGTAAGCTGCTAGGATATGACACATATTCGGAAACGAAGGTGAAGGCTATGCTTGTGCCGGGCTTATACGAGCACGTCATGAATGATTGGATCACCCAGCAGTTGCAGCGTCTCGAGCAGGATCATTTCCTCGGTGTGAAAGGTAAGATCGATGCTGCCGAATCATCCGATATTCTGGCCCGCTACCTCGGCGGCATTCTGCGCGCCGGACTAGCGCGCGTCAGCGGTCAAGATGGGGAAGTCTTAGAGAGACGCATCTATGTGTGTAATCGTCTCATCACCTTACTCGCTCGGGAGATGGGCGATGAAACACTCCTTGAGTACTGCATCGAACCGCAGGGGCAAACGCTACTCTCTGTGCTCGAGCCACGACAAGTCGCCTTTGTACAAGCGACCAAAACACCGCACGCGAGTCAACGACCATCTACATCCCTTGCACAGAGTTCCCTATTTACTGGGGCTTTACATGAACCCAGCATGGTCAGCGAGTTGAAAAAAGAGATCTTGACTAGCGACCGTATCGATCTGCTCGTTTCATTCATCAAATGGAGCGGTCTGCGCCAACTTATGGACGAATTGCGCATGTTCACAGAGCATGGACAACTACGCTTAGTGACGACCTCTTACATGGGAGCGACAGATATCAAGGCGATTGACGAATTGCGCTTATTGCCGCATACCGCGATAAGAGTTTCGTACGACACGACAAATACGCGCCTCCACGCCAAGGCGTATATCTTCCATCGCGATACGGGATTGTCGACAGCCTACATTGGATCATCCAATCTCTCGCACGCCGCGTTATCGACAGGCCTTGAGTGGAACGTCAAAGTGACGCGCCGGGATCTGCCTGACACTTTCACAAAGATCGAAGGTACCTTCGACTCTTACTGGAATGATCACGCATTCTCGATCTATGAAGACGCACAGCGCCCACAGCTCGTCAAAGCCCTGCGCGCTGAGCGTTCTTCTTCACAAAGCCTAAGTCCCTATGCGTTCGACATCAACCCATATCCGTTTCAGGTGGAGATTCTCGAGCAGCTAGATGCTGAGAGAGTTGTACATGGCCGTTTTCGCAACCTCGTCGTTGCAGCTACAGGAACTGGTAAAACGGTGATCTCGGCATTCGATTACCAGCGTTTTTGCCGCAGTCGGGCGTCCGATTCGCGGCGGCTCTTATTTATTGCGCATCGCGAAGAGATTTTGGAGCAAAGTCTGGCCTGTTTTCGAGCGGTCTTGCGCGATCCAAACTTTGGCTCGCTCTATGTCGGCAAGCACGCGCCTGACAACGGATTTGATCACTTATTTGTATCTATTCAAATGCTGAATGCGCGCGATTTGTGTACACTGCTCACTCCTGATGCTTACGACTTCATCGTCGTGGACGAGTTTCACCATGCAGCGGCAACCAGTTATCAGAAACTGTTGGCCCATTTCCGGCCTACTGTCTTGCTCGGATTGACCGCTACACCCGAGCGCCTTGACGGGGAAGACGTGACCAGCTATTTTGATCACAAAATTGCCGCTGAGATAAGGCTGCCGGAGGCGATTGAGCGCGGACTGCTAGCACCATTTCACTATTTTGGCGTCTCAGACGAGGCCGATCTTCAGCACCTCACTTGGCGACGAGGCGGCTATGATCGGGCAGAGCTAAGCTCCCTGTACACTGGCAATCGGCAGCGAGCGGATCTGGTGTTGCGATCTGTGCGCCGCTATGTCACAGATCTGCATAAAGTGATCGGACTTGGTTTTTGTGTGAGCATTGAACATGCGGAGTTTATGGCACAGTGGATGAACGCGCACGAAGTGCCAGCCAAAGCCGTGCATGCGAACTCGTCCGGCGAAGACAGGGTACAAGCCCGTCGTCAGTTGACCTCTGGGGACTTGCGATTTTTATTTGTCGTTGATCTCTACAATGAAGGCGTCGACATTCCCGAAATCAACACCGTGTTATTTCTGCGGCCGACTGAAAGTTTAACTGTGTTTCTTCAGCAACTTGGACGTGGCCTACGCACACACAAGACCAAAGAGTGTCTGACCGTTCTTGATTTTATTGGGCACTCCCATCGCAAGTATCGCTTTGAGGAGAAATTTGCTGCGCTATTATCCTCTACGCATCGACGCTCCATGCAAGCTGAGATTGTCGAAGGATTTGCGCATGTCCCGCGCGGGTCCTTCATTCAACTCGAGAAGCAAGCACAGTCCTACGTGCTGTCCAACATCCGCCAAGCGATCGGCACGCGTCGTGCACTCGTTTCACGATTACAAACCTTGGCTGAAGACCTTGGTTACACGCCGAGCCTTGGGGAAATCGCACAACACAGCCATTTGACGATGCGCGAGATCTATCAAGGCACTCCGGTTCGCAGCTTCACAGAGCTATGTGTGGATGCGGGGCTTTCTCAGCGTGATGCGAGTTCATCTGACCCTGATCAGGAAAGACAGATTGTCAAATCGTTGCCCCGTATCGCAGCGGTCAACTCTCGGCACTTGATCACCTGCTGGATCGAGTGTCTGTCGCCTGGTGGACAGATGCGTTTGCGGGTCACAAGTGAGGGACGAGATTTTCAAATGCAGCTGATGCTTCACTACACAGTCTGGCAAAAGCCCTTAAGTGCTTGTGGATTTGCGTCTTTAGAGGAGAGTTTGGCTGCCATTCGCAAACATGTGAAGCTATGTACGGAGATCCGGGACATCTTGCAATACAATAATGAACACCTGCATTTTATCGACGAACCTGTGGACTTAGGGTTTGCCTGTGCGCTCGACTTGCACTGCGACTACTCACGAGATCAGATTCTGTGCGCGTTAGACGTTTACAGCGTAGAACGCATGCCTGCCATGCGCGAAGGCGTGAAACACCTGCCAGCCAAAAAAGTGGATATTCTCTTTATCACACTCAACAAATCGGAGAAGGAGTACTCTCCGTCTACTATGTACCAAGATTACGCGATCAACGATGAGCTCTTTCACTGGCAATCGCAGAGCACGACCCCGGCTGAATCAGCGACGGGACAGCGATATATCCACCATACGGCTTCTGGCGACCGCATTTTGCTGTTTGTGCGTGAAGCGAAGGCAGATGGCTCTGGGGCCCTTCCGTACACATACCTGGGAACCGCCTCTTACGTGCAACATACCGGTTCTCGCCCCATGAGCATCACCTGGCGCTTGCACAAGCCATTACCGGCTCGCTTGCTGCGCAAGGCAAACCAACTCGCAGTCGTATAGCGCATAGTCTACATCAGGGGCACTTACAATAGAACAAGCGGAAGGGTGCAGGGTCGACGAACCGACCCTCCCGCCAAGGACTAGGAACGGCGCTTTCGGGTAAAGCCCGAGCCGTTCCTGCGTGTTTTGTCCCTTCTCTCATCAGCGGTCAACCGCTGCATGCGCGCTGTCTCAAATTGAATCCATGCGGTGGCACAAGACCCAACCACAGTAGCCAGCCCGACGAGAAGTTCCAAAACACCCATCCATCCCTCACCCCCTTCCGTCCGTGCGACGTTTGGAGAAAAGAGCGGTGGGACACCCTCCCATCCCTCATTCTACCATCTAGTAACGGCGTCTGTCTGTATTTTGAATCAAGACATCTGATCACTTGACTGATCGTGGCGAATGGTGGAGCGCATCGAGCAAAAGTCGACGACAGGAGCGGGCTATTATGTTACCATTCAACCATTGTTAGTAGTTGGAGGGGTAAGGGGTGTCCGTTGAGTCGGTAATTCTTGTCCTGATTGTCCTTGCGTTTGCGTGGAGTATCGGGGCGCACTACACAGGTGCCTGCATGGGCATGCCTTACGGTTCTGGCTCCATTAAGATCGTGCCAGCCCTCGTTTTAATGGCTATACTGGCTCTCATCGGGGCCACTTTCGCAAGTCACCATGTTGAAACGACGGTCGGGTTGAGCATTGTGAATGCTTCTCAGGTGACGGTTGTTGGGGCACTGGTGATCATCATTGCGGCTTTTGTGATGACCACGATCTATACAGCGATCAAGATTCCCACCTCTACGATCCAAATTCTCGTCTTTTGCGTAGTGGGTATGGCGCTAGGGGCAGGTATTCAAGTGCACTGGCTGACGATCTTGAAACTGGCGATTATTTGGGTGGCGGCGCCACCCATTGCTTTGTGCCTCGGCTATCTATTTACTCATGCTCTAGACCGCATCGTGGGATTCAAGCCACGCCAGCAGGAAAACGGGGCGACTATCCTCCGTACACTGAGCGTCATTCTGGTTACGGTCGGAGCCGCGGCCTCGTTTGTCATGGGAGCAAACGATGTGTCCAATGCTACGGGAGTCTTTATGATGACGCATCTATTTAACGTTTGGATTGCGGGTCTCATTGGGGGAATCGGATTATTTATTGGTGTTCTGACGTGGGGGAAGCCACTGTTGCGAAAGGTCGCGTTTGACGTTGTTCACGTAGACCTAGCCATGGCGAGCGCCGCGCAGTTGGTTCAGGCGATTGTCGTTTTCTTAGCTGTGGTTTTCGGCTTCTTTACCTCAATGAACCAAGCCCTCGTCGGTGCAATGATGGGCGCAGGAATAGCGAGAGGAACTGGGACGATTCAATGGAAGGCGATCTCCTCGATCGTCAAGGGATGGATCATTGCTCCGATCTCCGGTATTGTCATGACATTTCTACTCGCCAAATTGTTCGGAATTTGGTTTGCCCTGTAATGAAAACATCCGTTCGAGCAATCTGACGGTTGACCAATCTGATCGACGACCGGACACAAAGCACCTCATCGTCGCCCTATCCTCCCGGGTAATATATCGTATAGTGAAATTAGAGAAGATGCTGATTGCAAGACGTCGTTCTCGACTGTGTCGAACGCTTGACCGGTCAAAAGGAGTGTCCCCCTTTGCATCCATTGTTCAGCCCAGAATCCCGATTAAACCCGTATCCCCTGTATCGAAACTTGCGCGAAAATCAGCCCGTTGTATTTGCCCCGGAAATTGGCATATGGTCCGTATTTCGTTATGAAGATGTCAAAAATGTGTTGTCTAATCACACCCTGTTCTCCTCTCAATTTGGTCAATCGCCCGTCAAAGAGGCCGGTGTAGCTGCTGAGGAGCGGAGCGAGTCAAGTCTCATCACAACTGATCCTCCGCGGCACACGCAGCTTCGCACGCTGGTCAATCGAGCTTTCACGCCGCACGCTGTCGCTGCGCTTGAGCCGCGCATTGCGGCGATAGCGAGTGAACTGCTCGACAAAGTCGTGGAAACGGGTGAGACCGATCTCGTTGAAGATTTCTCCTATCCACTGCCGGTTATCGTCATTGCGGAGATGCTCGGCATTCCGGCGGAAGAACGCGACCAGTTCAAAGCTTGGTCGGATAAAGTTGTCGCGTCTGCGGACAACGTGGTTGGTGGCAGTGTACGCGGGTCAGACAGCGTACACGAGGAGATGTACGCGTACTTCCGAGAAGTGATCGCCGAGCGGCGTAAACAGCCAAAAGATGACCTCATCAGTGCGCTACTCGCTGCTGAAGTTGAAAACCAACATTTAAGTGAAGTGGACATTCTATCGCTGTGTTGGCTACTCTTGGTAGCCGGGAATGAGACGACTACCAACCTCATCAGCAATGCAGTGCGAACGTTTGTGGAGCACCCGGACGACATGCGAAGGCTACAAGAAAACTCGAGTCTGCTACCTGGCGCCATCGAAGAAGTACTGCGCTATCGCTCTCCCGTACAAGCGATGTTCCGCATAGCGCGAGAGGATGTAACGAT
>JAPNUP010000013.1 GCA_026627345.1 Bacillota bacterium
TAGGACGACGGTTCGAGACTGGCACCACCGACAAGGGCTCCGTCGATGTCTGGTTCGCCGAGATAAGCTGCGATATTATCTGGCTTGACGCTGCCACCATACAAAAGGCGAATAGCCTGCGCCCGCGTTTCTCCGAGCTTCACGGCGAGCATTGCGCGGATCGATCCGATGACTTCCTGCGCATCTGCGGACGATGACGATCGGCCCGTCCCGATCGCCCAGATCGGCTCATAAGCCAGCACGGCGTGAGTTGCGGTGAGCGCACCTGGCGTCGCGTCGTAGATCGCCAGCGCTTCTAGCACGGGGGCCAGTTGCTCGGCGATCACCTGCGCTGTGCGGCCAGCCTCGCGCTCGGCCAAAGTCTCCCCCACGCAGATGATCGGGGCGATTCCCGCTGTGAGCAAGACGGTGGCCTTCGCTGCCACCTGTGTACTGGTCTCATGGTCATAGGCGCGGCGCTCCGAGTGTCCGATGATCACGTATGCACAAGCCAGTTCTTGGAGCATGGCTACCGATACCTCGCCTGTATAGGCGCCTTCCGGCTTGGCATGCACATTTTGCGCGCCTAGCTTGACCTCCGCTTTAGCCAATGCTACTCCCAGATCAGGCAAGGCAGTGAAAGGTGCGCACACAACCGCTTCCGGCAACTGGCCCACTGCCTCGCGATCAGTAGGGGGCCATAGACGTGCCAACGCGCTGGCGAACGTCTGTGCCTCTGCCCGCGTCTTGTACATTTTCCAGTTGCCTGCAATCAAACGCTTGCGCGTGATAGCCATCTTCCTCGTTCCCCTTTCGCACCGCAAAGCGTCAGCGATCAGTGAGCGCTTCGACACCCGGCAGCAGACGACCTTCTAGAAATTCGAGCGATGCGCCACCACCAGTAGAGATGTGTGTCATTCGCTGCGCCAACCCGGCTTGCTCGACTGCGGCCACCGAATCACCGCCGCCTATGATGGTCGTCCCCTGCACATCGGCGACTGCCTCCGCCACGGCTAGGGTGCCTGCCGCAAAGGCCGTCATTTCAAACACACCCATCGGCCCGTTCCAAATGACGGTCTTTGCGTCCTGAAGCGCCGCCTTGTACGCTGTCCGCGTAGCAGGTCCGATATCCAGCGCGAGCTCGTCGTCGCCCACTTCCGTCAGACCGGCGACCCTTGCTGTAGCATCAGCACGAAACTGGTTCGCTACGACAAGATCAGTCGGCAATAACAAATCTTTGCCACAGTCCTTCGCTTTCACGATCAACGCCTTGGCCACGTCGATCTGATCACCTTCGACCAGCGACTTGCCCATGGCATACCCCTGAGCGAGCAAGAACGTGTTCGCCATCCCACCGCCGATCAGCAGGAGATCGACTTTGTCTAGCAAATGCTCGATCACTTTGATCTTGTCGCTGACCTTGGCACCGCCGATGATCGCCACAAACGGCCGTTCAGGATCACGCAGCGCAGCCCCCATGACGCTGAGCTCGCGTTCCATCAGAAGACCTGCAACAGCGGGCGACAAGAGTCGAGCGACGCCCTCGGTTGTGGCGTGCGCACGATGCGCCGCGCCGAAAGCATCGTTCACATAGACGTCGGCCAATTTGGCAAACGCCTGCGCGAGCACCGGATCATTCTTTTCTTCCCCTTTGTGGAAACGTACATTTTCAAGCAGCAAAATATCGCCGTCCGCCAGTGTCTCGACGGCAGCTTGCGCTGTAGGTCCAATGCTTTCCGGGCAAAATGCGGTCGTGAATCCGAGCAGCTCAGTCAGATGTGCACTGATCGGGCGCAAAGAGAGAGCCGGATTCGGCTCTCCTTTCGGACGTCCCAAGTGGCTAGCGAGAATCACGCGCGCACCCTCATCATGCAAATAACGGATGGTAGGCAGCGCGGCGCGGATACGCGTGTCATCCGTGATCGTCTCCCCGTCTAGCGGCACATTGAAATCCACACGCACCAGTACGCGCTTTCCGCGCAAGTCCACATCGCGAATCGTCAATTTATCCATCATTACAGCCCTTTGCTTGCCATATAGGCCGCGAGGTCCACCACACGGTTAGAGTAACCCCACTCGTTGTCATACCAAGACACGACTTTCACTTGCGTGCCGTCGACGACCATGGTCGACAACGCATCTACTACAGAAGAGTGCGGATCTCCGTTGAAGTCTTTCGATACCAGCGGCAGATCGGTATAACCGAGATAACCCTGGAGCGAACCTTCCTTGGTGGCGGAAAGGAGCGCTGCATTCACTTCGTCCACAGTCACCTCGCGCTTGACTTCGGCGACGAGATCGACGACCGATACGTTCGGAGACGGGACGCGGATGGAGAAGCCGTTGAGTTTGCCTTTGAGTTCTGGCAACACGAGTCCAATCGCTTTGGCCGCGCCTGTAGACGTCGGGATAATGTTCAAAGCCGCAGCACGCGCCCGGCGCAGATCTTTGTGCGGCAGATCGAGAATCTGTTGATCGTTCGTATACGAGTGCACAGTCGTCATCATCCCGTGGATGATGCCAAACGCTTCATGCACCACTTTCGTGATCGGCGCAAGACAGTTGGTCGTACACGACGCATTCGAAACCACATGATGGACCGACGGGTCATAGCGATCGTGATTGACACCCATGACGACGGTAATATCTTCGTTCGTCGCCGGAGCCGAAATGATCACTTTCTTGGCCCCGCCTTTCGTCCTATGGACTTCTGCCTTATCCTTTTGCGTAAAGAGGCCGGTGGACTCGACGACGATATCGACACCTTGCTCAGCCCATGGCAAATTGCCAGGATCGCGCTCAGAAAACACCTTGACACGACGACCATCGACGAGCAGATCCGATCCGTCAGCGACGACTTCGTGCGGGAAGATCCCGTGTACAGAGTCATACTTCAGTAGCGCCGCAAGCGTCTCCGCGCTCGTCAGGTCATTGACCGCGACAATTTCTATATCCTTGCGATCAAACGCTGCACGATAGACGTTGCGACCAATTCGTCCAAAACCGTTAATGCCGACCTTTGTTGCCATGGTGCGATCACTCTCCCCTAATATGTCTGCGCCAAACCTGTGATAGCCTGCGCGGCGCCTTCATCTGTAATGAGGGCATCGATCCGATAAGCGCGCGCCGCCGCGCGAATCGCCGTGCCTTTGCCAGTGCCGCCAGCCACGCCGATGACGACAGGAATGCGCGCGAGATCTTCGAGACGCAATCCGACAGTATTCATAATATGGACTATCTGGCCGTTTTCATCGAAAAAATATCCGAACGCTTCCGCGACCGCTCCACGACCGTTCAGCAAATCGACCGTCGCTTCGTCGAGCCGTCGCCGCCGAGCCATCGTCAAAGCTTCCCCGATCCCGTGAATCACGATGTCCGCCGCCCGAATCTGCTCCACGACCTCTTGGACCGCCGGTTCCTGCGACAACTGTTCCGCCGTCTGGGCACTCAATGAGTCGGGCACATGAAACATCCGATAACTGCCACCCAGCTTTTCAGCGAGACGCGACGCGATCGTGTTGGCGAGCAGTTCGACTTGTTCGCCGAGTCCACCACGCGCAGGAACCACGACAATGCTGCTCGCGGACGGGGCACGCGGCATCCCCTCGGCCATCGCGGCCATGGTCGAGCCTCCGGTCACAGCTACGGTGCAAGTGGGCTGCAGATAAGCGCGCAAGGCATGCGCCGCACTGTACCCGAGCTCGCGCAAGCTCCACTCGTCTTGCTCACTGTCCCCGCCTACAACGACGACGCGGTCGATCGCAAGCTGCTCCTCCAGATGGCGCTCCGTCTCTTGGCGCCCATCCAAAACGCTGATCACACTGTCGAGATCTTCCATCAGCGATTCTCCGGCCTCTGTCAAACTCATCCCGAGCGGGCCTACGTCAATCAAACCTTGTCCTTTAAATAACTCCACATCCGCGCGCAAGACGCGTTCGGTCGTCCCGACCATATGCGCGAGCGTGCGTCTGCCAATAGGTTGATGAAGCAGAATACGTTGCAACACGCGGTAGCGCGTGCGAACCTTGTCTGTCAACTCTGGCACCAGTCGCTGACACGCGAGCAGGGATTCCAGTTCTACCGCCTCCAGCGCCTTTGAGCATGAATGATCGGGTTACTTGATCTTCAGGGACGAAATCCGTCCCGGAGGCTGTATTCAACGTCCCGCCATAGCAATAATATAACAGCCCTTACGTCGTCTACGCAAGGGCTGTTCGACTGCATGTTCACCACTTGTTGGCAACTGTTCACGAATCCACACGTTTGCGCATAGAGGACGAGGCGATTCTCATCTCTTCACGGTACTTCGCCACCGTGCGTCGCGAGACTCGGATACCCGTCCTCAAGAGGGCTTCTGTCACTTGCTGATCGGTTAGCGGCTCCGACTTATCCTCCTGATCGATCAATCGCTTGATGGCCGCACGTACACTGGTGCCCGCAGTCGTTTCACCTGTCGTCGTCTGAAGCGCTGAGGAAAAGAAATACCGCAGTTCAAAGACGCCTTGCGGAGTGTGTATATACTTCCCCGCGACCGCTCGACTGATCGTGGATTCATGAAGCATCAAAGCGTCCGCCACCACGCGCAGGGTAAGCGGTTTCAGATACTCTGCTCCACGCTCTAGGAATTCGCGCTGATAGTAGGCGATCATCTCCGCTACGCGGTGCAACGTTCGCCGCCTCGCTTCCAAACTGCGCATCAAAAACGCGGCAGCGGCCGACTTCTTGTGAAGGTAGTCGCGCGCTTGTGCGCTGACTTCCTCCTGTGCGTCGCCGCGGGCGGCAGTGGCCGCCTCGACGAGACCACGATAGGCATCACTGACGCGTATCACGGGAAGGTTTTCATCATTGACAAGAACGACCCAGCGCCCACAGGCCCACACAACGGATAACTCCGGTTTCACGTAGACGGTGGTCGCAGGTGCGTAACGCGCGCCTGGCCTCGGATCCAACCGCCGGATGACATCCAGACCCGCTTGCCATTCTGTGCGTGAGCACCCGAGCTGGGCCATCGCCCGAAGACTGCGCGTCCCCGGAATATCCTCTAGGTGATCAGCGACCATTCGACGCGCGCACAACACGGCAGGCACTGGCTCTTCTTGCATCAGCTGTAACAGCAGGCATTCCCGCAAGTCTCTAGCGCCCACACCGCAAGGTTCGAACTGATGTAAATACTGCAGTGCCTCACGCACCGTCCCGAGGGGCATCCGCAATGCGTCACTCACTTCTTCGAGAGAACAGGTCAGATACCCGCGCTCATCCAAACACTCGATCAAATAGAGCAGTGCCACCCGTACATCTGAAGGCAGATCTGTGTATCCGACTTGTTCGCGCAAGATGGCAGGTAGCGTCTGGGGAGATTGTACAGCAAGACCCGCCGCATCCTCTACTACGCCGAGGCCCCTTGACAAGCGGCGTTCCGACCACTCTCGCCCCGTCATCCTTTGCGGCGCTTGCAGTGCAAAATCGCGCGGTTCTCCAGACGCCCATTCTAACAAAGGATTCTCCAGGCAAGCTTCCTGTACGTACGCCCACAAATCGGGAGCTGACATCTGCAAGATGGCGATGGCTTGTTGAATCGACTGCGTCATGATCAGCTTCTGCACCTGTAGCTGCTGTAGTTCGTACGCTTGGCGCATCTGTCATGCCTCCACTTCGCTGAGCTGTGAAAGAGACCAAATCCCCAATGAGCCCATAAGCAAAATCCGTGCCGATATTGTTGCCTTAGCATTATATTTCGTGAAACGTTTGCAAATTCCTGCCGAGCACGTCCAAGTTTCAATGCCAATTATCATCAAGAAGTGATCTGTCTCTGACGTAACTGGGCTTCGGGTTGCATACGTTTGACTACAGGATCTATTTTTACAAGCGCCGGTGCGCGCGGGAAGGAGGTTACCAATCGTGGAATTGGGAATCATCGGTACCGGCAATATAGGTAGTATGTTAGCCCGCGCATGGCTGGCTTCAGGACAGGTCGAGCGGATTCACTTGTGTAATCGTTCGGCTGACAAGGTGGAAGCGCTGGCGTCGACGTGCGGGGAGGGAGCCGTCGTGCATCGCAGTCCAGAAGAACTGGTGCGAGCCGTCTCTTGGGTCATCGTATGTGTGAAAGTGGAGGACGCGCGAACGCTTTTACCTACGATCGCCCCTCTCTTTCCCGACAATGGGCTACTCGTCTCGACGAATAGTGCGCTGAGTCTTTGCGAACTAGAATCGATCGTCCCTTGCTACGTAGCCAAACTGATTCCGAGCGTCACGCAAGAAGTGGGGGCAGGTGCGCTACTCGTTATGCCAAGCGCTCGTTTATCGAAACAAGACGCGCCAAGCGTCGCGGCACTGCGAGCGCTCTGGGGCGCACTTCAAGCGATCGGGTCGCCCTATGCCATACCGGAGGAATCACTGCGCGTATATTCCGATATGACGAGTTGTGGACCTGCTTTTTTGGCTCAGTGGTTAGCCTCTTTTGCACAAAGTGCCGCGTCTCGCGGCGTGCCCCTGACAGTCGCGCAAAGCCTGCTTGCAGATATGGCGTACGGGGTAGGCAAACTGTGTCAATCCGGTTATCGACTCGAGGACATCACAGCCCGTGTAGCCGTACCAGGAGGCGTCACCAGCGCAGGTCTGCAAGTACTGGATGATGCCAGCACTGGTGTCTTTGACAGACTGCTGGAGGCGACCGCTCAGCGCCAAGCAGACATCGCGAAGCACGGGCATCGCTGAGTCACATTCATAAAACACGAAAGGCGTGCCGATCCATCTCTCGGCACGCCTTTCGTGTTCAACTCGAGGAGTAAGACGACGGCGTGTTGGCCAGCGTCGCCCCCACCTCCGCCGCCTGCTGATCGCCGGTCGGGTCGTATAACGTCTTGCCGAGTAACTTGACCGGGGCCTGCTCGACAATCACATCAGTCCCAAAAGGAATGTGCTCCTCCACCCATTTGGCGTCGGGTACCGTCAGGTGAAAACACCCATGGGAAGCCGGATGCCCAAGTTTCGCGGCGATCGACGGAATGATCTGCTGGTCTTGGTTCATCGGCACACTATGAAACAAGAAGATGCCATTGCCCAGCCATGATACCCAGTACTTTGCGCCCATGGCGTACTGCTGTGAGTAAAACCAATTTCCCCGAACACCTTGGATATGGTAGACGCCAAGCGGCGTGCTATTGTCCGGATTCGTATCTATGCCGGATGAGGTAATGAATGTATAAAGCAGGTGATCCCCGTTAAACAAGTAAGCCAACTGCTGGGATATGCTGATGTCAAACCATACGTGCTTATCCTTCGCGATATCTGGATAAGGTCCATCTGACGGTTTCAGTGGATCGTACCGCATATGCACGCCGTCAATCACCGTAGGCGTCGGCGGTGGTGCGTTGTCAGTCGTCACTCGGAGTGCCGCTGGCTCCAGGCCAGTCGCACGCCCGATCCCAGCTTTCGGGTTCGCCACCACTTCTTTGAGCGCAGTGCTGACAGACACGGTCTTGTGTCCCGCTAGTGCCGCAACTTGCGCTGAGATGTTGCCAGTCGCGCTTTCTACTGCCTGCTGTCCGCTATGTAACACAGAGGTATCACGCACGACATACGTAGTGGCTGCCGCAAGGACAATAAGGCCGACAAAAACTGTTTTGATGCCCATTCGGACCCCTCCCAATGCCTTTAATGCTAGCGTACCCACCCCTTCTTTGTAAATGGGTGAGTTTGGACAATTTGTTCCGCCTTCTTGACGAGTTTAGCTTGCCCTTGCGTGGCAGCCGTTTCCCTTGTATACTGAGCTAGTCATTTCGCGCGCCCGTGGTCCAATGGATAGGACGCAAGCCTCCGGAGCTTGAGGTAGGGGTTCGATTCCCTTCGGGCGCACCATACAATACATAAACGGGTACTAGCAAAGACAGCGCTCCTACTTGAGGGGCGCTGTCTTTGCTAGCTTTTGGTTCGTGATCTTCAGCATCTGCTGTCCTGTCAGCCAACCATCATGGTAATAAAGGACTTTGCCCGTAGCCGAGACGAGTGTGGTCCAGGACAGGTCTTGAACGCCTAAGGCATCAGCCGTTTCACCTGTATTGTCTACGGCGATCTGTGCATACCCGGTCGCTAGGGCGTGCGCTACGGTGTCCATTGCTTTGGTCGACGGCTCCGTTGTCGCTTCATCGATGAAGATCACAGAGGGCAACCCTTGCGCTTTTGCCGCGTCCCGATAGGTATCCATCGCTTTGGCAGCGGCTAGAATAGGACGTTCTCCTAACCACGTCGCATAGAACACGAACCAGTGCGGTTGACCTTTGATCGTCACGGCGCCTTGTGTAGAAGCCGTGTCGGATCCAGAGTCTGCAGCGCTCGGAAGACTCTGTGCCATCACAGGTACTGCGTCTGGCAAACTCACGGGAGGCTGGCCGGTATTCCCCGGATGCAGGACCTGCTGCACTTCATCCGCTAAAATCTGCCCTTGCGCCGCAATCCCCGCGTACGCCATTTGCGTAAGATATAGCTTGCGTTCGCGACCATTTTGATCAATGACGTAGAGACCTGGTGTATGATCTACCTGTCCGTGGATAATCCCTGAATACATGTGATAATCATGCCACACCTTTTGCAACTGCGGTAAGGTGCCAGTCAAGAAGCGCCAATGAAACATCATTCCATGCGCCAAAGAGTAGTCGCGCACGTTAGCGACCGCGCGCGCATCTGGATTGGCATTGACAGCGAGGAGTTGGACATCACTGGCCTCTGGTCCGAGATCGTGCAATGCGTCAATCATGCTGACACTCGTAAGCGGGCAAACGGTCGTGCACTCACTATCGATGAATGCTAGTATGACCACCTTGCCGCGAAAGGAATGAAGTGATACCGGTTGGCCAAACTGGTCCGTCAGGGTAAACGATGGCGCTTTAACCCGGTTCAAGCTCGTCCCTGGATCAACGCTCGGGTTATAGTCGGCTGCTTGCGCAAGTTTCGGTGCGACGAGAGTGGCAGGGGCATTGGCCCACTCCTGTATCAGCCACACAGCAGTCACAAGTACAACGAGTGCGACGATGCCTGTAACGATATTCCATGCCCAGCTATTCTTCAATGTACAGCCGTCCCTTCCTGCCTGTGTGATGGGGTATACGTTTACGATTTATGAGTTTTAAGCAAAACACTCAAAATGTTATGCATCGTCGGTCCCTGTGGAAAAATAACGAACAGCACAAGGTAGACGACCAATCCTGTGGCGGCTGCGAGCAGCCACAAAATCGCCGTGTAGGGCGCAATCCGGCGATGTAAAGCGAATTTCTCACGGAGTGCCGCCGAGATGGTGACAATCCCGAAAATCCCCGCCACAGTCGCAAGAAACACGTGGATTTGCAGAAATATTTGATAGGCATCTGCGTAGCGTGCTGGCCCCCCATATAGGGTGTCACCGACAAAGAAACTGTCAAGTGCGTAACTGACGAAAAAGCCCGCACCGAGCCACGCGGCCGTCTTCATCAACTTCCTATGAACGTCATAACGCTTTTGTATCGCCTTTCTCCAACCAAACGCCACAAAGGTGGCACTAATGATCATCAACAGCTCACTAACCAGTGCCCATGCGCCTGCCACGATCCGATTCCCCCCAACATCTAACCTTTTACGGTCTGGTCTTTCAAATAGATTTCACGCATTTCCCGATGTAGTTCCACTACCCCACGCACAGGCATCTGACGATCTGATGTGACGTGCGTGTCGCTCTGAGTGATGGCGGACGAGTACAAGGCGAAGGAAGACGTGAGAAAAATGAAGCTGAGGGCTGCAAGCACCCAGTGCGTCACCAGGAACTGGCTACGCAAGCGAATGCGCTTGACGTCGAAGCGAAAGTAGAAGTACAGCCCTAGTATGAGTGTCACCCAGAACATAACATAGGATGAGATCAGTAGAATTTGCGGATAATGCGCCTCCCCTGTCGCTGCAACGGTCAACTTCTGCTTCATCACGAGGGTCAACAAAACGGCCGTGATCGCGACAAACACCAGGTGCACCCGAACTCCGATGAGCGGATAGATAGGTTTCAAATGCGTACGGGCGCGAAACGTATACATAAGAAAGAGTCCGAGACCTGTCAATGCTGTGATACCGAGCGCGCCATACGACCATGCCAGCAGACTCATCCGCGAACCTCACCCTTACCTTCGACGTTTCTCGTTCCTACCAGCAGTAAGGCAAGAATGACAGCTGACCCTGGATCTGTCCCCAAACCACCGAAGACGCCGAAGTCTTGTCCCACATACCAAGTATAAGCCAACCAGACGATGGTTGCACGATAAGTGAGTGGCTGTTGCGGTTTAAAGAGCCATAAGCATCCAAGTGCCAGCAAAACAATTGTGAACAGCGCGTTCCACAGCATAGGGTGAAGAGCGAAACCTAGCGCGCAGATACGAAGGATGTGAGAGAGCAAGGTCGGCTGTTTCATGGCAGCCATGCTCTGCACCCACGAGGTGACCGTCGTCAACTGCCAGTTGGCATCGCCCGGCCAAGCTTGAAGCAGCGCCGACAGCAGGAAGAGCGCCACAAAAGCGCGCCGCATCCAGACATACACACGACCATCCGCCCAACACGACTCACACAACAACAGTCCTGCGGCCAGCATGTAAAAGAGTGCGGAGCCGGGCGCATTGGTGAACCAATTTCCGGCCCCTGTGAATAAGCCACCCATACCTTGCCCGAAGATCCAGATGCCGATGGACCAGACAATCGACGCTCGCAATCCGACCCGCCGTATACGAGTGTTCGGCCAT
>JAPNUP010000027.1 GCA_026627345.1 Bacillota bacterium
ATTGGCAAGGCGTGTAGGTCGTAGAGAGATGGGGTTGGCGATGGGGCTTAGATTGTTGCTTCTATATGCCGCGATGAGGCGCACGGCGGCGAAGGCAGGGCACCTCTTGCGGTGGCGCAGGCGCACCAAGCGAAAGTCAGCAAAAGGGACGCAGCGCAATGCAGGGAAACGGCAAGCGTCGATCCGTCAAAAAAACAGGAAGGTTGCCGCGACCAAAGGAAAAGAATCCAGTCGGAGCAACGGGCATACAAGCGTTTCAGAAAAGCGGACGCCGAACGGGCTCAAAAAGCGGCACGTTCCTCCTGGGAAGCGCCGTTCGCCTCGCGGCGCGATGGACAAACATGAGCGAATAGGCCGATCTATGACGAAGGCAGGTGGACAGACAAAAGAAAGCACCCATTGTTCGCAGCGTTCGCTGAAAACAAAAGGGGCTTTCCGTTCAGACAAGGCATACGACGTCGCTTATTCTAGGCAGTGGGGCGAGAGCATCATGTTTACACCTACCAAAACCAAAGTCCCCACAAGGCGTAGATGATCAGAAAGGACACAGCCCACCTTTGCCAGCCATAACCCCAACCGTAGGCACCTGGGCGACCTGCCCCATTCCCGTAGCCACCACCCGTGCGACCTGGCCCCATTCCATAGCCACCGCCGTATCCAGCTCGCGGAGAGCCAGCGCCTGCCCAAAAGGCCAGGGCCATGTCAAGCTTGGTCTCGTCATCGACGCTCACCGGTTGGGCCAGATGGCTAGGCACGTATGGACGGGGAGAAACGACAATGGCTTGATCGGCAGTGACGCGTTCGATGCGCCCGATATGTTGTCCATAGGGCGTTTGAAACCGGACCCACTGCCCGACGTGTTGCTCACACTGTGCCTTGGTGCACACTTTCATCCCCTCCTTCGCTCCAATTTACGGCCGACATTCGGGTCCAATCACGGCCAATGAGGAGTAGGCTTCGCCTATCTGCAGGTATTCAGCGTCAGAGTCCGACCATGCCAGTGGCGTATACAGCTTAAGTTCGTGTCTACACCCCAGCCCAAGATCGGTCCGGGGTGTAGAGGCCTTTAGTGTGCTGTCACGGCCAGAGTCAAATGTTCCAGATCCCGACGGATCAGATCAATATGCGCCGTAACCACCTACGCCCGCGCCGCCCGCACCGCCTACGCCGCCACCTGTTCCGTAGACGTCAGGTACAAACAGCATGAACAAAACGAAAATAATCAGAAACACCACAGCCCAGCGCGTGTATCCGCCGAAAACACCACCCATGGGAATTTCCTCCTTTCATACGATGTATGTGACTTAGTAGCCGCCCCCGCCGTAACCAGGGACAAGCAAGAAGAACAGAACAAAGATGATCAAAAAGACAACGGCCCAACGGGTGTAGCCGCCAAAAGTGCCCATGCGTCATTTCCTCCTTTCCGATCTCCCTCACAAGGTACGCGGTGTAGGGGAGGTATGCGCGTGGCGAATGGCCATTGGGGATTGCCCAAATGATGGGGATCATCTTCGCGCAAGGGTTGTTGGGAAAGAATCGCTGGGGTTCGCTCACGAGGCAGGCTGGATAGGGAAAATGTCCGGCTGGGTTATTGATAGTTGACGCTGATACCCACACGCCAAAAATGGGCGCGCGAAAGGCAACGATCTTACATCTACTGGGAGCAAATAGAGGAGCAAGGCGATTTGAGGTCCGACGATATTCGGACATTCGAAGGTAGGGTGGGTATGGACGATACAGAGCAGACCAGTTGGAGCAATCAAGAAGGACTTGGACGCAGACGGTCAGCGCCGGAAGAAGAATCTCTTCTTAGTGAAGTAGAAATAGGTCGTGAAGATCCTGTGCAACAATGGCACCTGCGGTCGTTTGAACGTCAAGCGCTTCGCGAGATTGTACCCATGGTTCAATCCTTACAGATGCATGAACTGCCTATGTTTACGATGCCTCAGTTATTGCAGGCTTGTTCTGAGGTGATCGAACAAATCTGTTCGGTAGCTATGGAAGGAGAAACGCCGACCAGCGAGTCTGCTGATCAGAAGGACGAGGTTATGGTTCTTAGGGATCGATTTTCGTTGGGTTACGGGTGTTATGTAGATCAAGACGCGTTGC
>JAPNUP010000039.1 GCA_026627345.1 Bacillota bacterium
TCTGCCACAGCCATATAGTGCTCATGCAAGACCAATTGCATATAGGCTAGTCGAAGGGTCAACAAAGCGACGCAGACAGCTAAACCACGCTGGATGAACTTAAAGCGATCTTGTCGCTCCTGGACGATTTCATCTTCTTGATTGACAGGTTCGCGCACCGAGACTCGCCCTTACATGAGAAATTCCCGGTCTCCCACTCAGGCTTCTGCAGATTCATCACCGTAACCAACACGCTTTTTGCGGACAAACATACGATAGAAAGGAATGTAGAGCAGTAAACACAAAACCATTGTCGACAGTGCGCTTCTCGCAGACTCTTGCAGCGCAGGGTGCATCACGACGGTCACTTCTCCAAAAAAGCGACTCGTCGCATAGGTCACCCACGAAAACACCTCAGTCCCAATGCCCGTTAGCAAGATGGCGAGCACGAGACTGTCGCGTAGCACCAGACTACGGACATAGCCAGCCATATAACCGGTTAGTGCGTAAGCAAGGGCCGTCTCGCCCAGAAAGGTACCGTAGCTGGCGTCTTGAACGAGGCCAATGACGATGCCAGCTACTAGACCCGCCTTGGGGCCCCGCAAGATCCCGATCATGACGAGACACCATACGACGATGTTCACTGCCCAATGACTCAGGCCGGGTAGTCGCAGCACACTCACTTCCAGCACAAGGCTGATGAAAAGGCTAACGTAGAGCCAGATCGATTTCATCATGGCAGCACCTGACCTGGTTTTGGAACCAATACAAACACATCGTCCACGTCATTAAAGTCTGCCGCTGGCTTAATGATGGCCGATCGCGTCAACCCCGAGCCATCTGAAACGAAGTTTTCTATCGTCCCAATCAAAATACCTTTGGGGAAAATGTCGCTCAGCCCTGACGTCACCACTTCATCCCCCGGTTTGGCCCCTTGCGACAGCTCGGAAATAAAGGACATCGTCATCATCCCAGGGACAGTGGCTGAACCTGACACGATGCCAAAAGGTTGGCTCTTGCCTGTCAAAATTGCGGCCGACACCCCGTCAGCAGATTCCGTAGAAGTGAGTAGCGAAACGGCGCTACTGTACTCTGAAACGGCGATCACGCGACCTAGCAAGGCCCCGCTTTGGCTGAGCACTGGCATATTGACCTGCACGCCAGACGTGCTGCCTGCTGAAATCGTCAAAATCGAATTCCAGTTCAAAGGACTTCGCCCCGTCACCTGCGTGGAGATCAGCTTGAACTGTGGTACATGCGAGACAAAATGGAGCATGTTCTTCAGTTCGCGATTTTGAAATTCTTCCTCTTGCAATTGAATCTTCAAAGACGCATCTTCGCCTGCCACCGTTTGCAAAGCCGCATTTTGCGCGTAAAGCGACTGCAAATCACCGACTCGATGGAAGAACGTGTCAATCTGGAAGGCAGGTTGATAAAGCACCCGACTCGCGAATGACGTCGTGTCCATCACGAATTTCTCTGGCCACGATAAAGCAGCACCTCGTGAACGCAAAGAAACTCCCGCTAGAATGACCAACACAATGATCCCTGCCAAAAACGCAAATAGTCTACCGCCCGTCCCCTTACGTCCCACGTCTTGCCTCTCCCTCAACCGCCCGCGCCAAAAGAATCAGCGGCCGCGGTACCGCTTTTGTTGTCCACTTTTTTCACGCAACAATTCGATGCTATCCAGCGCCCGACCCGTTCCGATGGCTACACAGTCCAGCGGATTTTCCGCTACAATCACTGGCATGCCTGTCTCACGGGAAAGCTGGCGATCGAGATTGCTCAGTAGTGCTCCACCGCCAGTCAAGACGATGCCTCGATCCATGATGTCTGCAGCCAACTCCGGCGGTGACTTCTCCAGCGTCACCCGTACGGCTTCCACGATGCTAGACACGGTATCAGAAAGCGCAACAGCCATCTCACGCGCCGTGATCGTCACCGTTTTGGGTAGCCCCGTGATGAGATCCCGGCCGCGGATATCGATCTCTTCCCCGACTTCCGTGACCATCGCCGAGCCGATGGAGATCTTCAATTCCTCAGCCGTCCGCTCGCCAATCATCAGATTATAGTTGCGCTTGATGTGATTCATAATGGCTTCGTCCATCTCATCGCCCGCCACGCGAATAGACCTGCTCGTCACAATTCCACCGAGAGAGATAATCGCCACTTCTGTGGTGCCGCCGCCGATGTCTACCACCATGCTGCCAGTCGGCTCCCCTACAGGCAGACCCGCACCAATAGCCGCTGCCATCGGTTCCTCGATCGTCTGCGCCTCGCGCGCGCCCGCTTGCATCGTCGCATCGAGCACCGCTCTGTTCTCCACTGCTGTGATTCCGGACGGAACACACACGATAACCCGCGGCTTACCTGCAAACACCGACTTTTTCTTAAGTGCTTGACGAATGAAGTACTTGAGCATCGTCGTGGTAGTCTCGTAATCCGCAATCACACCGTCGCGCATCGGACGCACAGCCACGATGTTACCCGGCGTTCGTCCGATCATCTTTTTAGCCTCTTCACCCACTGCACGGATGGCGCCGTTATCCGTACGCATCGCCACAACTGACGGCTCGCGCACCACGATGCCGCGCCCTTTCATATACACCAAAGTATTGGCTGTTCCCAAATCGATGCCCATATCTCGCAGGTTACCAAACATCGCTCTGTAACTCCTCTTTATCGTCCTCATTTAGTTGACGCATCCTTGAAAGCGCGCCTCCTCACTGTCTGTCAACTTCCAATATGCCCGCGTTCCCGCAGACTGACATATCGCCTGTCTCCAAATACGATATGATCGAGCACGTCTATGCCGAGAATCCGACCTGCAGCCACGAGTCGTTCTGTGACTTGGATATCCTCTGCACTCGGAGCGGGATCGCCGCTCGGGTGATTATGCGCACATACGATCGCTGCCGCATTGCGTTTCAACGCTGTGCGAAATATTTCTCTTGGGTGCGCAATCGATGCGTTAAGCGAACCGATAGAAACAATCTCCTCACCGACAACCTGATGCTTCGTGTCAAGGTGCAAAGTGACAAAGTGCTCCTTACGCAAGAACCGCAATCGTTCCATCAAATACGCAGCGGCATCTTCAGGCGAGGTGATCTTCGTCGGCAGATCCGCACCGCTGGCGACAAGACGACGTCCGAGTTCTATAGCCGCTAAAATAGCGACTGCTTTGCTCGACCCCACCCCTGGTACCTGCATCAGTTCGAGCGTATCCACATCGAGTAACTCCCGCAATCCGCCGGCAAAGGAAAGCACACCCTCTGCTAGACTGACCGCAGACATACCCGGCCGCCCCGTTCCCATAACCAACGCGATAAGCTCTGCAGTGGATAGTGAACTTGGACCCAGTCTTTGCATCCGTTCACGCGGACGTTCCACAACTGGCATGTCCGCGATAAGTGTACCATGAACTTGTCCTGATTGCTCCCCCACCCGGATCATCCTCACCCAATTGTCGATATTCAGTCCCAGTGATGTAATAATTCAGCCGTCAACACGAGCGGCAAGCCAACGACTGCGTAGTAGTCTCCTTGAATACCGAGCACAAACAAGGCGCCGCGACCTTGAATGCTATACGCGCCTGCCTTGTCAAGCGGCTCACCTGTCCCAATATACGACTCGATCTCGTGATCAGTAAGTGGTCTAAAAGAGACATTGACTCGCCGATAACCTACGCGCTGCTCGCCACTTTGCGCATCCACGACAGCCACGCCCGAGTAGACCTCATGTTCGCGGCCCGAAAGCTCTCGCAACATGGCATGAGCGGCGGTCGCATCCTTAGGCTTGCCGATGATCCTCCCATCTAGATAGACGATGGTGTCGGCTCCAATAATCAGTCCTTGCTGCACGCGCCTGCGTACACTATGCGCTTTTCTCAGAGCGAGCGTCTGAACCACCTCAAGAGGGCTCAGGCTTTCACTCACGCATTCGTCATCTTCAGGCTTTAATGCTATATGCGAAATGCCGGCTTGACTAAGGAGTTGCGTGCGCCGTGGGGAGGTGGATGCGAGAAATATCGGTTGACTTGCATCGATCATACGGTACACCTCCACCCAAAAATGACCAAGGACTTGTTCTTGGATATCATTCCCTATCATGATCTGGTCTATGACTTCCTCAGTATAGCATCTGCGCTAGAGATGAAAACTCCGATTGGAGAGTCTTTCTGCTATGCAATCTCTTTGCATAAATTAATTTCGTCCGATTTGCAGATAGAGCGTGATGGCCTTGGTCAACGAGCGCATAGACTCGTCTGTCCCCGTCGTCTGCCCCTCGGGCATCGCTTGTTGCGCAGCCAGTACGGAGGCGTGAAAAGCGGCGATCTGGGTACCCATCTTTCCGAGTCTCGTGAGCAATGGAACCACAAGCTGGTCATCGTGAACACCTTGCGCGGCCCAAGAACTCAATTCGGGAACTGCGTATCCGGCGCGCAATGCCAATAAGCCTTGTAGCACTTGAAGATCAGACGTAATCAGGCCTTCTAGATGGGCATCTGTCTGCGCCGGCAATCCAGGAACGGGAACTGTCCACTCAGGTGCGCTAAAAGACCGCACAAAGTAAGGCACCTGCGCCCGATCTAGAAAGGCGACAAACGCCTGATCCTTTTTGGGACTGAGCGTAGGTCCAAGCAGCAAAGTAGTCACCCCTGCGGTTTGCATCGGATAGGATGCCACCCCACTTCTGATATAGTCCTTGGCGGTCGCGACGGCGTGTTGATAACTGTCAAAAACGCCGCCTTCATACATCAAGGATGTAAATCTCGGAAATACGAGCGCGTCAGCCTGCGCCGACTCATGCGTCAGCACTTGATCGTCAATGCCGAAGGACACTTTCGGTCCCGCATGATCAGCCTGCAGTAACCAAGCCGGAGGTGTCCGATCGAGAACCGGCGTATCCAGGACTTGCGTTCGAAAGTTGTGAACGAGAGCCAAGGCGATCGCCCCTACAGCCAGTCCTGCGGCCATACCAAAGACAGCGATGTCTCGCGTCCTCATCGCCTGAGGCGCGTGGCGTCGTCGCTGCGATACCCAGCGTCTGACGAAACTCAAAGACGGAGTCGTAAACCGTCTACGAAATCGCCGCTTATATCTGTAGCGATTCACTGGCAGGTCAGTAACAGGTGCTACGATCGCCCGGCTTTCAGCACTCCCTTTAGCGGGGGTACTTGGGGCAGATGCGCTCGTTGTAGACGGTAAACTTGCGTCTGGCCTTCTTTGCACTGGTGTCCGGGCGATCGAAGGCGATGCAGTTGCGAGGCGCCACTTTACACCATCTTGCACAGACTCCGCCCTTGGTCTAGGCCCGGGACGCCACTGTCCATCGTGATCGATATGAAAAGTTCGCTTATTGGTCGGCTCCATCCCATCACCCTACTCTACTCTAGTTCGTCCACTGCTAGAATATATGAGCAAACGGGCAACTCTATGACAGCTATTAGACCTACTAGAGTTCTCTCCTTTCGATCGCAATCATAGTGCAAGGCACTTGTACATAAACGTAAGACAAGCGTAAAACTGTGCCGTGCGCATACGAGAGAGAAGGGATCGCTTCGTGCTGACTTCGCCTTTTTTCACCTTCGCTTTCGTCTTTGTCATCGCCTTTCTCATGCCATTTATCGCCCTGTCTGTTCCGGCCTTTCGCATGCCGACGGCGATTTTAGAGATTCTCTGCGGCGTTTTGGTGGGGCGAAGCGGATTGCATGTCATTTTGCCACCAGATTGGTTACACGTGATCACCAAATTGGGCCTTTTGTACCTGATGTTTCTCGCGGGTTTAGAGATTCGCACACAAAGCCCTGACGGGCAAGCAAACACCGGCAACAAACGTGAACAGGTGATTCTAGCGCTCGCGCACTTTGTCGCCACCATGGCCGTCGCCTTGGCAGCGGGACATTTATTACAGATGTTCGGGATGTCGACATCGCCCCTTTTTACCGCTTTAATGTTCGCCACGACCTCCCTTGGTGTGGTGGTCCCCATTCTCAAAGAGTCTGGCTGGATGGACCGTCCACTCGGTCAGACATTGCTACTGTCCGCTCTGTTTGCAGACTTTGGCACAGTGGCCTTGGTTCCCTTTACGCTGAACGTGCCTGGCTTGTCGACTGGACATCCGCTCTTCGCCATTGTCGCCTTGACAGTTCTTGGCATACTGCTTTACTTCGGAGGCAAAAAAGTTTTACAGGCGCCTGTCCTCGCGAAGCGTTCCGCGCGTACGCAGCAACTGGGTGTGCGGGGAGCCTTGGCTTTGATGGGAATCAGCGGCGCTATCTCTCAGGCCTTTGGTGGTGGGATGATCTTAGGCGGGTTCGTCTCGGGCTTCGTCTGTTCGTTACTCGCCAAAGCAGAGCATGAGGTGCTGCGTAAAAAGTTAGAGATACTAGGGTACTCCCTCTTTCTTCCCTTGTTTTTCATCACCGTAGGTATGGACCTCGATGTCTCCCACATCGCCTTTGGTCAACTTCTAAGCTGGCTCCCGGCCTATCTGCTGCTCGCGTTTCTCGTCAAAGGGGTGGCGTCGCTTACGCTTTGGCCGTGTTACAAAGGGCGCGAACTTTCTGCTGCCGGTGCGTTATTGTCGACACGTTTTACCTTGGTTATCGCTGTCGCCTTGACAGCGGCCAAGTCGCACATCATCTCTGGAACCGAGGAGGGCACGCTGATCGCCATGGCCCTCGGTACGGTTTTACTATCTCCCATGCTCTTTCTCGCCTTATTACCACAAAAACAAGACGCGTGACGATCGCCGCAAAAGGCTTCGTCACGCGTATCTGTCCTACTCTGTGATGCGACTCTCTTCCTTAGAGAGGTTCTGCGCCGTGATGTCGTAATGAGAGGTGTGAAACACCACTTGGCCCTTTTTGACCAAAATCATCTGTGGCGACGCGTGACGAACCTTAAGCTTTTCGGCCAGAGACAATGACAGTGGCCGCGATTCGATCACGAGTACTTTGAGAATCGGCAACTTCGCCGTCTGTGCAAACCGGCTCACCTCCTGGTGAGCATGCGCGCTGACTGGTCAGGTCGAACTGTGTTTGAAGAGCCAGTACGTATCCTCTGCGTCCGTTACAGCCTGTTGCCACTGCTCCTGCGACGAAACATCAATCATGATAAACACTCCTTTCATGCCAAAAGGGGAGCGCTAAGGCTCCCCCGTCTTACGGCGCTGTCCATCTTCTGACTTCAATTCCACAGGACTTCGGATGCCGCGCTATGCTAGTTCTGCCCAAGTATGTAGACCTTTACTACTTGGCGTCCAAAACTGAGTGCCTGCGATACGGAATCAAAGCATAAGTCGATGCGGTACCCCTGAATTGCCCCTCCTGTATCGTCCGCGACCCCGTAGCCATATCCGGGAACGTATAATTTTGTCCCGAGCGGAATCACACTTGGATCGACGGCGATATCTCCATAACCCGCCGGCGCGCCGGTCGCTGTAAAACCTCCCGGATTCGCATAGGCAGTGGCTACAGCAGTCAGGCTTTCATTGGTGACGAGTGAAGACGCACTTCTGGACGCAATGACGGGGGCTGGCTGAGCCGTTCCCACATCCACTAACTCGTCAACTGGCTTTCTGATGACTCGGCGCGATTCGCGCTTGGCCACCAGTTTGCCATTGCTATATTCTTTACGGATCACTTCGCGCATGAGGCCATCTCGCCCACTGCGAACAGTAGCGTCGGTCCCTGCATCGTAACGGCTGCTAGACTCGCGAACCGTCACATAAGGCAGTACGATCATGTCTGTCGACACGAGCGTCTCATGGCGGGTAACCACCACCCGCATCCCCTCTGTTATAGGATGTTCGAGTGGAACATTTACGGTATCCTGCTGGCGCAGGTGAATGCCCAGTCTGTGCAGCAATTTCCCAACCGTAGGAGCCAGCGTGTGTAAAGCGGCGACTGGCTTCGCGCCGTCTTTCACATACACAGTCTTGGCCCACTTCACGACGATCTTCATACCACTGTGAAGAAGCGTCGCTCTTGCCGGTTCTACCAAATCGTATCCATGAACGTGAAAGCCTCTATGGGCTAAAAATGTGCCGACCGATTCACTTGCGTAAGTGCCGGTCTGCACAGTCCGTGACCCAGCGACCACATCCACAGACTTGTACGGACTCATGCCAGTCGTCAGACCGAGCGCACAAAGCGCCGTCAACGTAATGGCCAAACCGTACCTGGTTCGGCGGAACTTCTGCACTAAACCACCTCTTTCCAAGTATGAAACCTTAGAAAAAGGGGTACTCATCGAGACAGCGCCTACTGCTCTCAAACAAGTGATAGTATAGCGGGCGCGTGCCTCAGACACAATGGATGCGGCTTCCAGTATGACTGTGCACACGACCCGCCTAACGAAAACACGACCGTACACGTGTACAATCCGCGTCTCTTTGCCCATATTATGCGAAGTTTTTCGGTGACAGAACACAACCCTGCCACAGATGCGACACTAGACTGGCGACGCAGAGAAAAACGTGTGTAGATAGAACTGTAACCACCCCTGCCCATAGAGCGCGGTCAAGAGCGTGGATAAAGCGATCGGGGGGCCAAAGGGAAGCGGGCGCACGAGTGGCGTGCGCATGCTTGCGCGCCGGACAATAGCGGATATGAGTCCGATCAATGATGCGAGCCCGATCGCAAACCCCAGTAATGGCAGCCCCACTAAAAGGCCCACCAAAGTAAACAATTTGACATCACCGAAACCGAGGCCTCCACGACTCAGTACATAGACGGCATATAGTGCACCGTACCCGATCACAGCCCCTGCCCCATAAGACCACATCCCCAAAGGGTGAATAAAAAGGCGCAGCGCGGCGATCGTCCAGATAGCTGGCCACAAAATCTTATCGGGCAAACGAAGAGTCAGGGAATCTGCTGCCGACAAGGCACACAGCATCCCGAGTCCACACCATAAGACGAGCGTTTCGCTACTGAAACCGGTGCTTCTAAAGATGAGTACAGCAAGCACCCCTGCCCCTCCTTCATAAAGGGGATAAAGGGCGGGGATCGCGTGTCCACAAGTACGGCACCTGCCTCTTAACAGACACCAAGAGAGCACAGGCAACAGCTCGAACCAGACAAGACGTGTATGGCAGTGATCACATCGAGAAGCTCCGCGAAAAAGGGGGCGCTGCGCAGCTATACGTATGCCAAGAGTTACGCAAAATGAACCAAAAACGAGCCCGTACACCCCGACCCAAAACCAGACTATCACACGATCATCCTCCTTACGCAGGCCAGACACTTATCCAGCAGTGGAGTCCCTAATACGTCCTGCCATGACAGCATCGCGATAAGCCATTTCCATCGTCTGCATGCCATAGCTCCGACCAGTCTGCATCGCGCTACGAATCTGCGATCCTTGGTCTAAGCGAATCAGATTGGCAATTGCCGAAGTGTTCACCAGCACCTCCGCAAGGAGCGTAAGCGTCTTGTCATCTGCACCTAAAACGAGGCTTTGCGCAATCACTGCTGTCAGAACACCGGCTAACTGGCTGCGTGTCGGCTGCCGATCACTTGGCGCAAAAGCGTCTACGAGGCGATCGATAGCCTGGACGGCATCTCCCGTGTGCATCGTCGCCAAGACCAAGTGCCCAGTCTCCGCTGCCGTCAAGGCAGTGGCCATCGTCTCTTGATCCCTGAGTTCCCCAATCATCAGCACATCAGGATCTTGCCGCAAGGCCGCCCGCAAACCGAGTGCAAAAGAAGCGGTGTCCGTTCCGACTTCACGCTGATCGATCAAGCAGTGGACATGCTCATGAAGATATTCAATCGGGTCTTCGAGGGTAATAATGCGCCGTCGCGTATGCCGATTCACATAGTCCAAGAGCGCCGCCAGCGTCGTAGACTTGCCGCTACCCGTCGGTCCAGTGATCACAATCAGACCGGATTCACGCAACACCAGAGTCGTCAACGCTGGCGGAAGCGACAACGCCTCAAGCGGAGGTGGCGTCTGCGACAAAACCCGTGCCGCGACACTGATGGCTCCTGCACGTTGCCGAAAGACACAAATGCGAAACCGCCCGATCTCCGGCAGCGTGAGCGCAAAATCCACTTCGCCACGCTCATCGAGGTCGTGCTGCTGCCGCGGAGACAGGATCCCCTCGATCATCCCATTGGTGTCGACCACCGAGACGGCAGACAGCAGTAGCGGATGTAGTTGCCCGGCGATGCGAAGGGTGGGCGGGGCACCGGCGGTGACATGCAAGTCCGATGCCCCCTTGGTAACCGCTAGCGCCAACAACTCTCTAAGCGTCATGCAGACCCAGCCTTCCTGTACCGAATTTCCCCACTACCGCTGCTGTTCTGTATAAAACGCAAAAAACCTTCTCGCCGGAGAAGGTTTTTTGCCTTGCGCTTTTTATTCAGCCCACCTGCGTTCGGTACCAATCCGCAAAGCCGCGGCCTGCCTTCCAAATGTCCCCGGCCCCCATCGTCAGCACGACATCGCCTGGCTCAACGATGACTTGAAGCTGCGCCTGCACGTCTTGAAGAGTCGAGCAAAAGTGCGCTTTGGCATTGCTCTGCTCACGCACACCTGCACACAGACTCTCGCCTGTCACCCCCGCAATCGGCTGTTCGCCGACAGGAGAATAGATCGAAGTGATAATCACCTCATCCGCCTGTACAAACGCCTTTGTGAAATCTTCAAAAAGATGAAAGGTCCGCGTGTAGCGTTGCGGTTGAAAAACCGCAACGATGCGCCGGCCATCTTCTTTGAGTGCAGCAATCGTTGCTTCGATCTCTGTGGGATGATGTGCATAGTCATCGATCACAGTCACGTTTCGCTCAGCATCCTCGTAGACGACTTGAAAGCGCCGTAGTGCACCGCGAAACTCTTCGAGCGCCAGTGCCGCAACAGGGAAAGAAACGCCTGCTTCCAGCGCGACAGCAAGGGCCGCCAGTGCGTTGGCAACATTATGGCGCCCTGGCACATGCAAGGTCAGCACCCCAAGGGGTTCTCCACGCAACTGGACCAGCGAGGACGAACCGTGGCTCGTCAGCTCGCGCACGTCAGCGACGAGGTCTGCCTGCGCATCCTGTAAACTGTAGGTGCACACGCGCGCTGACACGGCTGTACTGAGCGTGCGGACATGCACATCGTCGAAGCATCCCACCAACAGACCAGACGGTGGGACCAGGTTGGCGAAGCGTACATACGCCTCTTGTAGGCGCGCAAAGTCGCCTCCGTAATGTTCGAGATGGTCTGCCTCTATGTTTGTAATCACGGCTATCTGTGGGCGATAGTTCAGAAACGATCCATCGCTTTCATCCGCCTCTGCGACAATCAGATTCCCGGCTCCAGCGTGAGCGCCCGTTTGCAGATTAGCGACGACTCCGCCGACGAGAAAGGTGGGATCCAGTCCAGCCCGACTCAGTATATAAGCTACCATCGAAGTCGTGGTTGTTTTCCCGTGCGCACCGGCTATCGCAATACCTATGCCTTCTTGCATGAGCAAGGCAAGCATTTCGGAACGATGGAGAAGCGGAATGCGATTGGCTCGCGCCGCTTGCAGTTCCAAGTTGTCACTGCCAAGCGCCGTGGAGTAGACCACTCGGTCCGCGCCCTGCACATGTTTGGCGTCATGCCCAATATAGACCGTCGCACCGGCCTGCGTTAGCTTCCTTGTATACTCAGAAGCCACTGCATCAGACCCGCTGACGACCACACCTTTAGACAACAATACATGAGCGATCGCACTCATCCCCGCGCCGCCAATCCCTACGAAGTGTACGTGCTCGCCGCCTGTTGCCTCTCTACCTGTCAGGGTCATCCCATCCTCGCCTCCACATTCGCTTGCGGCCGGCCCAGCCACTCTTTTCGCGCTTCAGCAACCGTATACAACGTTCCCATCACCACGACACATACTCCCGTAGCGCGTGCAAGCTCGCTCGCTTGCCAGAGACAATGCGCCATCTCGGGAACAGCGCGCACGGGCGTGCCGGGACGGACAAGCGCGCGTGACGTTTGCGCGATGAACTCCGCAGGTGCCGCGCGCGACACGTGCGCCTGTGTCGCGAAGACAGCACGCGCTTTTTGGCAAAGCGGCGCCAGCACACCGGCCACGTCTTTGTCGGCCAGCACACCGGTCACAAGCACATACTCTTTAACGGAAAGCGTATGCAGCGCTTGCGCCAGCGCTCGCGCCCCATGGGGATTGTGTGCACCATCCAAGATGACTGTGGGATCTCCGGAAAGGACCTCCATGCGCAAGGGCCATTGCGCCCGGGACAACCCTGCTCGCACCGCCGCATCTGAAAGCACAAATCCGCGTTCGCGCAGCGCTTCTATGACAGCGAGCACAATCGCAGCATTCGACCCTTGATGAGATCCGAGCAGTCGGATCGTCAGTCCGAACCAATCGCTGCGATAGCCGATATAAGACAAGCGCTGTCCGGAAAAGTCGCGTCCCGCCTCTATGACAATCCTAAACTCCCGCCCGAGTACGCGCAAAGGTGCCCCGACGGTTTGCGCAATACCTGCAATCACCTCAAGCGCCGCGCCAGTAGCACCAGTGACCAGAACACGTCCGCATTTGGCGATACCTGCCTTATCAGCCGCAATCTGCTCTACGCGCCGTCCTAGGATCTGTGTGTGGTCCAAATCCACATTGGTTATGGCCGTCACGTCTGGCATCACGACATTGGTCGCATCAAAACGCCCGCCAAGCCCTGTCTCCCACACTACGATATCTGCCTCTTGCGCCTGAAAGAAGAGCAGGGCAATCGCAGTCGTCACTTCAAACTCCGTTGGCGGATCCGCCTGCAAGAGCGTGTCATGATCGATCGCAGATTTGACGCGCGACGCATACGCCAACAGTTCTCCATCGGTAATCTCTACGCCATTGACGCTCATGCGATCACCAAAAGCCTTCAGATATGGCGATGTGTACAAGCCAGTGCGATATCCGGCCGCCTGCATCACCGAGGCCAGCATCGCACATGTGGACCCTTTGCCATTGGTGCCAGCTACATGTGCAAACCGCAGTGCCTGCTCGGGCTGACCCAGGAGATCCAGCAGCCGCCGCGTGCGCGCAAGACCCGGTTTGACGCCAAAGCGCTGCCGCGACTCGATGTATGCGATCGCCTCCTGTGCGTGCGCCCAGAAACTCATGATTCCATCATCCTATTCACTCTCTTGTCCTGATGTGCCGAGTGCCTCGAGCTGCGCGATCACCTTTGCCCGCATAGCCTCATAACCTTGCAACTTTTCGCGTTCTAAAGTGACGACGGCCGCTGGCGCCTTTGCCACAAAGGACGCATTGTTCAGTTTCTTCTCCAGTCTCTCTACTTCAAAGTCGAGGTCTTGTCGCTCTTTGACAAGCCGCGCCTGTTCTGCCTGAATATCCACCAACCCGGCCAGCGGGATAAAGATTTCTACCTCGTGTAACACACCAGTCACGCGTTCATCAGGAGGCGTTAGCGCGTGATCGATCACGATCTCGGACGGGTTGCAAAGCCGTACCAGCATCGCTTCATGCGCACGTAGAAGCGGCTCTCGCGCAATCGTCGGCCGCAGGAAAAGTCCCACTTTCTTGCCAGGTGTGACCCCGAGTTCATGGCGTAACCCTCGCACCGAGCGAATGACGTCCATGATCAGCGACATATCGTTTAGCGCCTGCGCATCTTCGAGCATCAGGTCACGTGGCCAAGCGGCTTGCATGATGGTGTCTCCATCATGCGCCAGTGACTGCCAGATCGCCTCGGTGACAAACGGCATGAAAGGATGGAGCAAGCGCAAAGCCTGATCCATGACATAAAGAAGCGTTTGCCGAACCGAATTTTTGGCTTCATCGCCCTCACGGTACAACCCGACTTTAGCTAGTTCAATGTACCAGTCACAAAAATCACTCCAGAAAAACTCGTAAATCGTCTTTCCTGCCTCGGGAAACTGATAGGCTTCGAGCTGCGCGGTCACTGTCTGTGCCGTTTCACCCAAACGATGCAAAATATAACGCTCTGCTAAACCGCGCTGTGCTTCTGGTATCAGGACACCGGATGCTTCCCCTGCGTTCATGGACACAAACCGCGCCGCGTTCCAAAGCTTCGTCACAAATCCTTGCGCCGCCTCAACCCGTTCCAAGTAAAAGCGCATATCCTGCCCCATGGCAGCACCTGTTAGGAGCATAAAACGCAGTGCATCCGCGCTGTACTGCGCGCAGATCTCCATCGGATCAATACCGTTGCCAAGGCTCTTGGAAAATTTGCGTCCTTGATCATCACGCACCAGTCCATGCATGAGAATGTCAGAAAAAGGGCGCTGATCTGTAAACTGCAAGGACATGAAAATCATGCGTGCTACCCAGAAATAGATAATATCAGGCCCTGTCACCAGCACCTGCGTAGGGAAGTAGCGGTTGAAGTCACTTGTCTGCTCTGGCCAACCCATCGTAGAAAATGGCCACAAGGCGGACGAAAACCAGGTGTCAAGCACGTCGTCTTCTTGGGAGATCTGCTCACTACCGCAGTGCGCGCAAGCTGTGGGATCGGTTCGTGCCACCGTCATCTCACCGCAGTTGGCGCAAAACCAAGCGGGAATGCGATGCCCCCACCAAAGTTGCCGCGAGATGCACCAATCGTGCACATGATCTAGCCAGTGCGTGTAGATCTTGGCAAATCGATCCGGTACGAAACGTACGTCGCCACGATCTACAACCGCTTGCGCCGGAACAGCCAGCGGTTGCATCTTCACAAACCACTGTGTGCTCAGCCACGGCTCCACCACTGTCCCACAACGCTCACAGTGTCCCACAGCATGCTGATGTTTCTCAATGTGCACAATGCCCAATTTCTCCAGATCAGCCACCACTGCTTTGCGCGCATCAAAACGGTCGAGGCCCGCGTAGACGCCTGCTGCAGCGTTTAGGGACCCGTCTTTGGTCATGATGTTGATCGCAGAAAGCTGATGACGCCGTCCTACTTCAAAGTCATTCGGATCGTGCGCAGGCGTAATTTTGACGACGCCCGTGCCAAACGCCGGGTCTACATACTCATCTGCGATAATCGGAATCTCACGATCGGTCAGTGGCAACTTCAAAGAGCGTCCCACCAAAGTCCGATATCGTTCATCGTCCGGATGCACCGCTACTGCAACGTCCCCGAGCAGCGTTTCCGGCCGTGTCGTGGCCACCGTCAGATGCCCCTCACCTTGTGCAAACGGATACTGAATGTGATAGAGCGCGCCTTCCTGATCTTCGTGCTGTACTTCGATGTCGGATAACGCTGTTGTACAGCGTGGACACCAGTTGATGATGTAGTCTCCGCGATAGATCAAACCCCGCTCGTACAAGGAGACGAACACTTCCCGAACAGCCTGCGATAGACCTGCGTCCATGGTGAAGCGCTCACGCGACCAGTCACAAGAAGCCCCTAGACGCCTGATCTGGGAACGGATGACCTGCGCGTACTGCTCTTTCCACTCCCACACTCGCAGGACAAACGCCTCGCGCCCCAGTTCATGGCGGGAAATGCCTTCGTCTTGGCGCAATTGCGCTTCCACCCGCGCTTGCGTGGCGATTCCGGCGTGGTCTGTCCCTGGCAACCACAAGACATCAAACCCTTGCATGCGCTTAAAGCGAATCAGCAGATCCTGAAGCGCGTTGTCGAGCGCGTGTCCGAGATGCAAAACGCCCGTCACATTCGGCGGTGGCATGACAATCGCGTAGGGCCGTTTATCCGGATCCTTGCCTGCCTGAAAAAAGCCACTTTCTACCCACCAGTCATAAATAGCCACTTCCATCTCTTGCGGGTTGTAAGAAGTCAGTCCGAATGCGGGTCGCCCTTTGCGATCGCTAGCCTCATTCGTCATTGGCTGGGAAGTCATCTCGCACACTCCTTTTTACAATCATAAAAAGCCTTTCATCCCTCGCAGGACGAAAGGCCTCTGGCTTCCGCGGTACCACCTGTCATTTTACGCAGACATGCATCAAGCACGCACGCGTAACACTTATGTCGCTATATAGGGCCTACCCTTAAACGCCCCGTAGCACGGGTCAGAGACGACTTTCCACGGGGCCATACGAGGAACTTGCAGCATCCATCCCTCTCTCTGATGAACAGCCGATCGTGTACTCCTTCTCGCGTCATTGACTATGACTTTTGTCTGTCATTATACGCAGGCCCAACGCGCGGTGTCAAACCAAGGAGCATATGGCTTGTCCGAGCATCCGACACTTGTTCACCGCTTCCCGGGCTTACGATTATAGCGATGGATTCGCACTGGGTTGCCGTTCGCGTCGACTTTCACGCTGCTTCTTGCCTTTTCCTTGGCCTTCTCAGCTTCGCGTACTGCACGCTTCGCATCCTGCTCGGCTCGACGCTGCTCAGTCTTGCCAGTCAACCAGGTCATCATCCAAGACCAGGCGACAACCACGAGCAACAGTCCGACGAACGTCATCAAGAGCGCCCATTTGTACGGCCAATAGGTAGCGGGAGCCAAGATCATCAGCACGATGACATCGATAATGCCACCGAGCACGCCCGCCAAGACACCTTGCCACATCCGGTGCGTGATCGTTCGTGGAATAGTAAAGTACGCAGGCATCAGCATCGCTAACCACAAGGTGTATGTGAAATTTCCGATCGGGTCTCCATGCAGGCGCCACCCTAGAACACCGCCTGCGATACCGAAGACGACCCCGAGTGTACCAAACACCTTGTATCGCCAACCAGGTTCTGGCACTTTCGTCACCCAGACTGACGCTTTTTCTGTGTTTCGTTTCGTGCTTTTATCCACAGCATTCACCCATTCTGACCCTCTGGTGTTCTCAACGCACCCTATCATAGCACGCACAGGGGTATGTACACTAGAATTTTGCCGGGTATTCGTCAACTTATTGCAATGGCCGCATGGCACACGGTCTTTGTGCTAGGCATACACTGTCGCATGATCGCCTTGAACCGAGTAGGGGAGGGACAAAACATGCCGAATTTCTTTTATGCCCTTGCGCGTTTTGCCAAAGTCATTTTACTGGGATGTATCTTTTTGACGATGCTGCAAATGGTGTTTTTCCCCTCGTTCATCAACCTTTTGATTCTATGCGGTCTGATCATGGTGTTGGTCACGCTTTTTCTCGGCACTTGATCAAGGGTTGTGCAATCGTCGCCAAGAACGCCAAAAACGGGTCAACCCCGGCACACGGTCGTCCTGAACGGCTTCTTCCGGCGATAGAGCGTCCGTGGACAAGACCGCCTCTGCTCGCGCTACATCGCTTCCCTGTCCATCTTTTGCTCCCCATAGCTTTGCAACTTGTTCACCATACAAATGCTCGATTGTGCTTTGACACGCCTCATGCCATGCCCATTCCCTTTCAAACGCGTCGAGAAACTCCTCTTCTGGCGCCTCACTATTGCCCTCGTAGTACCATTCCAAGACGCGCAACACGTTTTCCGGGTAAGACAACAAAACGGGCAAAATGGCAAACTCGGGCTCAGTGAGCGGGCGAATACGCTCATACTGGGCAATCCCTTGCGCAAGTACATCTGGAGACCAGTCGTATAAACGCACGTAGCGCCGTAAGAAAGCTGCCAAATCGAGGACTTGGGGACCGAGGTAGACGTGATCGTGATCGAGGACACTGAGCACTTCGTCATGACTGAGGAGATTTTGACGTACGAAACTGCCGTGGCAGACCGCACCTGCTGACCACGCAGTACGACAAAGCGAAGAGAAGTCAGCCTCACGCAAGCCCAGCAAAACATTTTGCACAGTGCTCGATAAGCCTTCTCGCACACTGAGAAACAGCTGGTCCATTTCCGCTGCATCGGCTGTGCGCAAGGCTTGTTGCCGACAAGCCTCCAGACGGGCCATGTCTTGCATCAACCGGGCAGGCAAATCCAAGCGTTCCATGGCCAAAAGCTCCCCTGGTTCCGTGATCGCGTTTTGATGCCACCGGGCCAGTAGCTCAAGTGCTGCGATAAACACGGTAATGCGCTCGAGCCGTGGTTGCCCGCCGACTCCTGCCCGCATCGCGTAAAACAAACCGTCAGGCCTAGCAACGAAAGGATCTCCGTATTTGGTTGGTATAAAGCGGGCAACGCGGACGCCAGACTGAGCCACGCGTTCGATGAGCTGATGGACCTGCTGCAACCGCGTGCTCGAACAGGTTGGTCGCTTCACGTAGAGCTCCTTGCGAACACCGCGAACGTGAAGGGCGCCTCCGCAGATGCGAGCGGCCTGAGGGCGTACGTCGTACTCGCGAAGCAGCTCCTCATCTGCCCCGAATCGCGTGCAGACCTCGCGCCAGTCCTCCCACATACGTTCGAGCACCCGCGCCCCTCCTTTCTTGCTTGCTAACCCATCTCACGAACTATCAACTAGGTTCTTTCCGTGCCGTTGAAAAATCGCGTTCGAATGCACGTGTCAGAGCTTGGACATGCGCCGGATCCGCTTTATCCTTGCTGTTGACGTACTCGGCCGCCACGCGCGCGATGGCAAACGGAAATCCGACAAATCCTACCAGCCGTTGTAAACGATCTGGATCCGCACTCCCCAATCGCTGTTCATACCTTTGCACCAGATCGGTCAAACTTTGCACTTCTCCTTGCTCATAGAGCCACCGCCCAAACGCATATAGATCCCATTCCGGGTCTCCCCAGATCACGTGGTCAAAATCAATGGTGGCGAGGTGTCCAAGATCGGTCCACGCCACCATACCGGGGTGATAGCCGCCTAGGGTGAGATGGCGACAGTCTCGCTGCTGATCCCGCGCTAGACCCCCTGCTTCGCGAAACGTCGTCTCGGCACGCGCTGCGCGCAAAAGCACGTCCCTCGCGTGCGCGCGAAATACCTGACCAAAGGGAGTCTCTTCTGATCGCGCCGCGGTTGCCTGCAGAATCTGTTTAGCCTCCTGTAACCGCTGGATCAATGAAGGCGTTCCTTGGCGCCCTTGCGGCTGTAAGTGAGACACGCGCGCAAGACGGTTCATGGCGGCGTGCAAATCACCCAAATTCTCTGTGGCAACTACCAACTCCGCTGCCTCGTGGCTCACACTTCGATAAGCCCAGTCATCGGTGACGGTGCAAGCGACATCGCGCACCGTCACCACCGAGTCTCCGTACACCGTGCGCAACAGGCGCGGAGTCCGACGGAAACGCTGCGCCGCAAGCGCATCGAGCAGTTCCCCTCGCCACACCACTGCAGTTGCGTCTCGTTCGATACGCAGCATCTTTCTCCCAGCATCCGTTTCCAAACGACAATAGTCAGACGCCAGCCAGCGCCATTCATACACGCGAAAAGGATACTGGGAGATGACCGCATGGACAATGCTCTCGTCCATGATCGCGCCTCCCATTGCCTCGAAAGGCCTTCTCAGGCTACATTAGCGCGTGGGGATATAGAGCAACGAACCCGTCTCCAGTCCGGCTTCCGCGGCTGGATTAACCCGCAAAAGCTCCGTTGCACTGGTGGCGTAATGTGTCGCAATGTCTTCGAGCGTCTCCGCTTCTTGCACGATTCGAAACTTCATTTTGTAGGTGTTTTCACCGGCAGGAATGTTCAATGTATTCCAGAACCACTGGGCTGCCGTCCACTCGTTGGTCTGTGCCTCGGGCACGGCCGTGTACGACATGGTGACTTCGCCTGACTTGAGCGACTGCGTCTCTGTCGTGGATGCTGTCGCCACTAGCGCAGGATCCACCGTTTCATGCTTGACAGTCACTTTCTGCACGTTGACATCGACGTTCAAGTCCAGCACTGGCTGCGCCGGTGGCGGGGCCAGCGGAACGGGGATGACTGGTTCCGGAGCCGGTTGCAAAACAGCATCTTGCCACTCCGATCGAGCCGCTTCAAATTCGGCTTTCACTTCGTCTACGTGTGTATTAGGCGTTTCCACAGGAGGCGCGGTTGCTTCGAGATCCACCGACTCGAAATGAAAATGGTGAGTGGGAGCCTCGTCGGCCATTGGTGACTCAGAAGGGGCAGGCTGCGCCGACTCTTCATCCGCTGCACGGCCTGTGCGATAAGGGTGATAGGTTCCACCGAATAAAGCGCGATCCGCCCCTGCCAACTGTGTTTTCCAGCCGTTTTCAGATAAGGAGCTTTCCGGTTCCATCGGGGACTTCTCATCCGCCTGTCCGAAGTGCTTGCTCGGGGAAAAAGGTGCCTCAGGTGCAGCATCTGCGCGCTGCCCAAGGGGTTGAAGAAGGTCATCTACGACCAGTGGTGAAGACTGCTTGGCAAAGTCGGGCGTTTGTTCGCTCCAGACATGTTCATTTTGGACGACCGTTTCTTCGCCCTGCTCTGCTTGCTGCGCCGCTTGCAACTCAGCTTCCTGAGCGTACTGTTCCCAAGCGGTGTGATCTTCTGCAGGCTCTGCACTGTCCTCGGTCGCGAGGATGCCTGGCACTGCCGGCACGACCGCCTCTTGGGCGCCACAGTGAGCAGTGTAGCCACCGTCAGGGCTCAGCCCTTCCACTTGAACCAATGCCCTGATGTGAATCCAACCTGGTCCGAGAATATCGACCGTTGAATCTGGTACAGTCACCGCGACACTGAGCATACCAGCTATTTGCGCGTCCACCGGTACCGTCACATCAAAAGGCATGCGATGCGTGATATGCTGTACAGCCGCTTGCGCTTCACCCTCGTGCGCGCCGCTGCCGTCATCTGCGCTTGACACTTGTTGCAAGTAGGCAGTAAACAAAATATTGCCTTCTAGGTACAGATTTTCCCCTCGTTGTTCAAACGAGGTAACCTCCGTCAAGGCAGAAAACTCATCTACCTGTTCGTTGCCATGTACGACATCCATGAATACTTGCTGGTCGACGAACAGTTCAATCGTCTGACGCAAGTGCAGATCCGCCACGCGAACCCCTCCCAAACCTGCAGGCCGGTGGTCCGACCCAGAATCAAAGGCTTCTCCCAAACCATACGTAGACAACGGGTGGGATATGACTGTATTCTGGGTCTAAACGGCTTGGCAAAAGGGGGGCACCTGTATCGACGCCCTACTGCACCGCCTTGCGCAGTGCCTCGCGCATCGCTTGCGCCGTGTGCGCAAGATCTTCATCACTGTGTACAAGAGAGACAAAGCCAGCTTCCAGATGCGAAGGTGCCAAATACACGCCTTGCGCCAGCATCTCGTGAAAGTAACGGGCATACAGCTTTGCATCCGACTGTTTCGCCGTATCGTAATCCACTACCGTAGCAGACGTGAAAAACGCGCCGTACATGGCGCCAATCGCAGCAGTTTGGACGGGAATGCCAACTTCCTTCGCGGCTTGACTGAGCGCCGAGGTGACACTCTGTGCAACATGGGCCAAGCGTTCATAGGCGCCTTCTTGGCGAAGCAAACGCAGCGTCGCCAGCCCAGCTGCCATAGCCAGCGGATTGCCGGAAAGCGTTCCTGCCTGATAGACCGGGCCAAGAGGCGCCACCTGTTCCATGATCTCTTTGCGTCCACCGTAGGCACCCACCGGTAACCCACCACCGATCACCTTGCCGAGCGTTGTCAGATCAGGTGATATATTGAATTGCTTCTGTGCACCCCCATAACTCACCCGAAAACCAGTCATGACTTCGTCAAAGATCAGCAAGGAACCATACTCATGGGTCACTGCCCGCAGGCCCTCAAGAAAACCAGGCTGCGGAAGCACCATACCCATGTTGCCAGCCACTGGCTCCACGATCACCGCAGCGATCTCTTCCCCATACCGTTCAAAAACGGCGCGCACCCCTTCTAGATCATTAAACGCCGCAGTCAAAGTGAGCTCCGCTACCTGCGTCGGAACCCCTGGCGAATCCGGAAGGCTGAGCGTGGCGACCCCAGAACCCGCACGAATGAGCAAGGCATCAGGATGTCCATGGTAGCATCCGGCAAACTTCAAGATGCGCGAGCGACCTGTGAAGCCGCGTGCCACACGCAGCGCGCTCATCGTCGCCTCGGTCCCTGAGTTGACCATGCGAACTAAATCCATCGATGGATACGCAGCCACGACTTCGCTCGCCAGTGCAGTTTCAAGCTCTGTAGGAGCACCGTAGCTGGTTCCTAGTGCGGCTTGCTCTACAATCGCTTGTACAACCTCTGGATGCGCATGTCCGGCAATTAAAGGCCCCCACGACAATACGTAATCGATATACGAGCGCCCATCGATATCGTATAAGCGAGACCCATTAGCGTGACTGATAAAAAGCGGTTCGCCACCGACTGCGCGAAACGCGCGCACAGGGCTATTGACCCCACCTGGAATCACGCTGCGCGCCGCTGCAAAAGCCTGTGCAGAGCGCAGGCCCACCGGATGATCTTCTCGCATCATGCAGCCCTCTCTCCTTGGATTAGTCGTGACTCATCTGTCTTCGCGCAAGTAGCGAGCTACGTCTTTTGCGAAGTAGGTAATGAGAATATCCGCGCCTGCGCGCGTCAGTCCCGTCATCATCTCCATCACAATCGCACGCTCGTCGATCCAGCCGCGCTGTGCTGCCGCCTTGACCATCGCGTACTCACCACTGACGTTATAGGTCGCCAGTGGCACGTCAAAGCGGTCACGCAAAGCCCGTAGCACGTCCATATAGGCAAAGGCGGGCTTGACCATCAGCATGTCAGCCCCTTCGGCAAGATCTGATTCGGCCTCAAGGATCGCTTCGCGCACATTGGCCGGATCCATTTGATAGGTTTTACGGTCGCCAAACGCAGGAGCAGAATCAGCAGCCTCGCGAAATGGTCCGTAAAACGCAGACGCATATTTGACGGCGTAAGACAGGATCGGTGTTTGCGTATAGCCATTTTGATCCAAGGTGCTGCGAATCGCCGCAATCCGCCCATCCATCATGTCAGACGGGGCCACCAAGTCTGCACCTGCCTCTGCGTGCGACAGGGCGGTTTGGGCGATCAGTGCCAAGCTCTCGTCATTGACAATTTGATCACCGTGTACGATACCGCAGTGACCAGCAGGATTGTATTGGCACAGACAGACGTCCGTTGCAATCAGCAGATCAGGATTTTCTTGCTTGGCGATTCGAATCGCCTGTTGCACAATTCCTTCTTTGGCATAAGCCTCAGAGCTGAGGTCGTCTTTCGATGCAGGCAACCCGAATAAAATCACAGCCGGGACCCCGAGTTCACTGAGTTCCACGATTTCACGCCGCCACTCATCCAGCCCGAGATGATCCACACCTGGCATCGAAGATACGGGATGACGCCCGGGCGCATGTGTGACAAATAAAGGGTACATCAGTTGACTTACCGAAACGCGTGTTTCTCGCACCATGGCACGCAGTCCAGCGTGATTGCGCAAACGTCGATGACGATCAAAAGTCAGATCCATTTCCCTTTCCCTCCTACACAGTAAAAGGCGTATCTTTCGCCGCCCAGTATGCAAATAACGCTTCGATCAAAGCGTGACCAGACGCCGTCACAGACGTCACTTGCGGCTCGATCCCCAATCGCCGCAACACTTCGGTTGTTTTCGGGCCAATCGACGCGACAAGAACCGACTCCTGAAGCATGCAAGACGGCTGCGCTTGCCCGTGTATCCAAGCGCGATAAAAAGCCCGAACTGCTGATCCGCTGGCAAACGTCAGGGCGTCGATCTCACCGCGACGTACCGCCAAGACGCACGCGTGTGCCTGCGGCGTCGCTTGCGTCTCATAGCCGATCGCCGCCACTACCTGCCAGCCATGGGCGGACAGATCATCTTGCAGTGCTGTGCCTGCTTCACGTCCTTGCACCAGCAACACCCGGCCTGGACTGCCATACTCTTTCTCAAGCACACCTCGCATGTGCGAAGCCGCAGCCACCCCCGGAATCGCTCGTACGGTCAAACCGGCACGCACGGCCGCTTGCCCCGTCGCCGCTCCCACGCAGTACGCGGGGGGCGGCGGACTTACCATACCGGCTTCCTGCCGTCCTGCGATAAAAGACTCGACGCCATTGACACTTGTAAACACAAGCGCGTCTACGGGCTCGCGCAGTGCGGCCAAGAAGTCCTGTGTCCGCGCCGGTACAATCTGTATCAGCGGATAACACAGCGGCACACCACCGAGCCTCCGGACCATGTCGACCATCTCTTGGGCTTGTACGAGCGGGCGCGTGATCGCAACCCGTGGCTTCCCTGTCACGATAGGGCCGCGAGGATCTCACGCCCGCCTGCCTTCAAGAGCTGTTCGCCGACAGAGACACCGAGCGCTTGTGGGTCGGTGCCAGTGGCACTAAAGGCCGTAACCTGCGACCCATCTGGCGCCCCGATCAGCGCGCGCAACCTCATTTGCCGCACGGCCCCATCGCGCCCCACCACCTCTGCTAACCCGGCGACTGGCACTTGGCAACTACCTCCCACAGCGGCCAGAAAAGCCCGTTCTGCGCGTGCGCAGTCAGCCGTATCAGGATCGTGAAGGGGCGAAAGTAACTGCAACAGCGTCTCATCGTCAGCTCGGCACTCTACACACAGGGCGCCTTGTCCAACAGCTGGCAATACTTCATCGAATGATAGTGCACGCCCAATCAGCTCATGGTGAGCAACTTGTCCAGTCTGTGCATCCCACCATCCCATTCGCACCAACCCTGCTGCGGCAAGGACGATCGCAGAGAAAGCTGACGGCGCCTGCAACTTGCGCAGACGCGTATCAATGTTGCCGCGTAGCGGTTCGATACGCAGGTCAGGACGCAACTTTTGCAGTTGCGCGCTACGCCGTAGGGAACTCGTGCCGACGACCGCACCCTCCGGAAGGGTTGCGAGTGTGTAGCCTGCGGATGAAAGGAGGACATCACGCGGGTCCTCGCGTTTAGGGACTGCACCAATCACAAGCCCGTGCGCGAGGACGGCAGGGACATCTTTCATGCTATGGACTGCCAAATCGACCTTCGCACCCCGAAGCGCATCTTCGATCTCGGTAATAAAGAGGCCCTTGCCCCCGACTTTAGACAATGCGACATCTTGAATGCGATCGCCTTTCGTGAGGATTTCGCAAGTGCTCACCGACAAGTCGGGATGCGCACGCCTAAGCGCCTCTACGATATGTCCGGTCTGCGTGGTTGCCAGTGCACTCCGGCGCGTACCTACTACAACGTTCCTCATTCGATCACCACCTCATGGAACTTGCTTGTCAGTACAGCGTACCACACAGTGCCCAAAATCATGGTAATCAGTAAGAGCGGCCCGCCCACAGGGACGGACCGAAAGACATACATGATCGAGACACCGCGAGGCGCGCATCAGCGTTCTATATAGCCACAAAGAACAAGCTGTCTGCGCTCATGTGCTACTGACAGCCGCAAGCCCCTGGCTGAGTGAGCGTGCCACACGTTCGGCTGCACGCCGCGCTTCACCGCTTCCATCCACTTCGCGGACGCCACTTGCCCCTTCGACCGACAAGCCACGCTTCCAAAACACCGGCATCTCTTCCAATGGGTTGGCAACCTGCACAGACTCGTCAGACTCTACCGTGCTGAGATTGAAGATGCGCGCAAACGCTTGTACCAGTTCTTGACTCCCCGGTTCGTTGACGCTGTCTTTAAGCGTAGCAATCGGATCGCGCAGTAGCTGATTGACGATACTGCCAACGTGTTTTTGGATGACTTTCCACTCACGTTCATCCAGTTCCGGCAGCTTATTGGCCAGACTGTCCAATACAGACGACTGGATCTGGCCTGTCCGCTCTCGCAACTGAGTAATCAGCGGCGTCACATTTTGCTGTGTCACCCAACGTGCAAAAGCCGCCACCTCTTCATCGATCATCTCTTGCACAAGTTGCGCTTCCTTCTGGCGCATCGCCACACCTGAGGATACGACATCCTGTAGATCGTCGATGTCGTACACGTACACTTCATCGAGACTAGCCAGTGCTGGATCAACATCTCTCGGCACCGCTATATCGACGCAAAATAACGGCCGGCGCTTGCGCTTTCGATGCGTCACAGAAAGCACTTCAGGCGTTAACACGTAACCCCGCGCACCAGTGGAGCTAATCACGATGTCTGCTCTCGCCAACGCGTCTGGCAGGTTCTCCAGCGGATAGGCCTCTCCCTCAAAGCGAGCGGCGACCTCCATGGCACGGCTAAACGTACGATTCACAACCAAAACGCGATCGATCCCTTGCGATCGAAGGTGCGTTAACGTGAGCTCTGCCATCTTGCCGGCACCAATAATGAGGGCCGTCTTGTCTGCGAGTGTGGAGAACACCTTCTTCGCGAGCGACGCTGCCGCATAACTCACAGATACCGCACTCTGACCAATGCCTGTTTCCGTCTGCGCACGTTTGGCAAACGCTACAGCATTTCTAAACAGATGATTGAACACAGGTCCCGTGGCTCCAAATGATTGCGCCGCCAAAAAAGCACTGCGCACCTGTCCCAGAATCTGCGTTTCCCCAACCACCATGCTATCCATCCCAACCACTACTCGCAGCAAGTGGCCCACTGCATCGTACTCTGTAAGTCGATACAAATAAGAGCCAAAGGAATACCGAGATAGACCAGATAGATCTGCATAAAAAGACTCAATGTCATGGGTGGCAGCTGCTACATCCGCAGTCACTGCGTATACTTCAGTCCGATTGCAAGTAGATACCAACACAGCTTCTTCAATACTCGGCAGAGCCATCAGATCGCTCAGTGCCGTTTGTAGAGACGCTGCCGACACACTAAATGGCTCGCGTATGTCGACCGTAGCCGAGCGATAATTAATGCCTATCGCCACAATGTGCATCGCTCTCAACTCCAGTCCCCGCCGACTTCCATCGTGGGTATATCGATCCTAAACGACATGTACAGTATAACACTCCATGCCAGAAGCGCACAGCATGAGCTTGACGGCGGTGTGACACATTGCGATCAAATTAGACACAAACAAATTTGACCACAGATCGTCTCCCGTGCCAAAATAGGTGCGAGGTGAATTTGATTTTGCATAAACGCTATCTGGCTGACGTCGCGCTGCTTGCCGTGACATTTGTATGGGGAACCACGTTTGTCATCGTCCAAGACGCGATTCAAGTCTTGCCGGTGTTCGCTTTCCTGGCGCTCCGCTTTTGTATAGGGGGCCTCATCCTACTGACCCCTGTCGTATCCGTCCCAGCGCTGCGCGCACAACTCAGACAGCGCTCACTCTGGCTTTCTGGAGGTTTTCTTGGCCTCTGGTTATTTGCAGGCTACGCCTTGCAAACGATCGGGCTCCTGTACACCACACCTGCCAAATCAGGCTTTATTACCGGACTCTCCGTTGTACTAGTCCCACTTTTCGCACTGCTCATTCTGAAAAAACGCACTTCGAGAGCGGCTTGGCTTGGCGTCGCCATCGCCACCGGCGGGTTGTTTCTTCTGTCACAAAGCAAAACCGGCGGCATCAACCTCGGTGATGTGCTGACATTACTCTGTGCGATCACCTTTGCGGTGCAGATCGTCTATGTAGGGGAGTACGCGCCTAAGTATGCGGCTTTACCACTTGCCGCTGTACAGATCTTGACAGTCGGCGTCCTTTCGATCCTGGTCACTGCGTTCACGAGAACTCCTGTCGGTGCCTTGCAGCGAGAACTGCTGACACCCACCGTACTTTTCGCCCTCGCGATTACCTCACTGCTCGCCACATCTGTCGCTTACTTTGCCCAGATGGCCTTTCAAAAATTTACAACCCCCACGCGAACTGCGCTTATTTTTGCTACAGAGCCCGTTTTTGCAGCGCTGGCCTCTTATCTTTGGACAAGTGACAGACTGACAATGTCTGCGTGGGTAGGTTGCGCGCTAATCTTATCCGGAATGCTGGTGGCAGAATTAGGGGGTGCCGCTCATAGTGATGAGTCGGTCCCCTCATGAACCACTTGTTCAATATGTCCCCATAGCTCGTCCATCCCATAGCCGGTCCCTGAAGAGGTAATGACCATAGGGGCATCCCCTGGCAGGTCCATCACTTGACGGATCACGCGTGCATTCTTGCTTTGTGCAGCTCGCGAAAGTTTATCCGCTTTAGTCGCCACAATGAGTGGTGGACGACCAAAATGAGAGAGCCAAGTATACATCTGACGATCATTTAACGTAGGTTCATGACGCAGATCGACCAGCTGAATGACAAGACGTAGCGTCTCTCGCCTCTGTAAATAGGCCTCGGCCATGGGTGCCCATGTTGCTTGTAGGTCTTTTGAGACTTTGGCATATCCATAGCCAGGCAGATCAACGAGGTAAAACGCCTCGTTGATGGCAAAAAAATTGATCAACTGCGTTTTTCCAGGCTGCCCGGAAGTGCGGGCCATATGCCGGCGATTGACCAATTTATTTAACAGCGAAGACTTCCCTACATTCGAGCGACCGACAAACGCCACTTCTGGAATCCCAGTATCAGGATACTGAGCCGGCCGCACGGCGGAAGTAATAAATTCAACAGAACGAATCAACAACGCGATGCACACCCTTTATCGTCTTTACGCATTTTCCGGGGGCACAAGAGCTTGAGCGAGTACCTGATCCATATTTTCTACGAAGACCAATTGCAAATCATTGCGAATACTAGCCGGAATCTCATCGATGTCTTTCGCATTTTCCTTTGGCAATAGCACTTTACGAATGCCTGCTCGATGTGCGCTAAGGCACTTTTCCTTAACGCCACCGATTGGTAGCACACGACCTCGCAAGGTGATCTCACCGGTCATGGCGACCGTTTTATTCACCGGTCTGCCCGTGAGGGCGGACGCTAGTGCAGTGGCGATCGTGATGCCCGCAGACGGTCCGTCTTTGGGAATCGCACCCTCCGGCACATGAATGTGAATGTCGTGCTTTTCTGTGAAATCCCCCGCGATCGACAATTCCTCTGCACGCGATCGTACGTAGGACAATGCGGCTTGCGCCGACTCTTTCATCACATCGCCGAGTTGCCCGGTCAGCGTAAGTTTGCCGGTGCCATCGATCGAGGCGACTTCAATCGCCAATGTATCGCCGCCCGCCTCTGTCCACGCCAGCCCCATAGCCACACCGACTTGGTCATGCGCCTCTGCAGTACCGTAGTGGTACCGTGGCGTGCCAAGAAACTTCTCGAGATTCTTTACGGTGACGGCCACGCGCTTTCGCTCTTCGCCGACAATTTGTTTGGCAGCTTTGCGACACAGCGTGCCGATCTGCCTTTCTAGATTGCGCACGCCCGCTTCACGCGTGTATTCACGGACGAGTTTCGTCATGGTCTCTTCGTTGATCGTCAGTTGGTCTCTCGCTAGGCCATGTGCTTGGCGCTGTTTCAAAAGCAAGTAGTCCATCGCAATGCGCAGCTTCTCCACTTCCGTATAGCCGGAGATGTAGATCATCTCCATGCGATCGAATAACGGCTGTGGAATGCCATGAACAGAGTTGGCTGTCGTGATGAACATGACTTTCGACAAGTCATATGGCAGTTCAATATAATGATCGCTAAATGTCGCATTCTGTTCAGGGTCCAGAACTTCTAGCATCGCTGAGGCTGGATCGCCGCGAAAGTCGCTCGCCATCTTATCAATTTCATCAAGCAACATGACAGGTGTAAGCGAGCCTGCGGACTTCATGCCTTGAATGATACGCCCCGGCATGGCGCCAACATAGGTTCGCCGATGACCGCGAATCTCTGCTTCATCGCGCACACCCCCAAGGGACAAGCGGACAAATTTGCGATTTAGCGCGCGCGCAATCGACTTGGCCAAAGAGGTCTTGCCTACACCGGGAGGCCCTACTAAGCAAAGAATCGGACCTTTAGGCTCGCGCACAAGTTTTTGTACCGCAAGGTATTCAAGAATTCGCTCTTTCACTTTCTCAAGCCCATAATGATCCTCATCAAGCACTGCCTGCGCTCGCTTAATATCGATGTTGACCTCTTCTTGCAGTTCCCACGGCAAGGCCAATAGCCATTCGACATAAGTACGAATGACGGACCCTTCCGCTGACGACACCGGAACTTTTTCCAAGCGATCGATTTCTTTCAATACGCGCTCGCGCACCACATCTGTGAGCCCTGCTTTATCGGCCCAATCTCTCAGTTCGTCCGCTTCCGCCTGGCGCCCTTCTTTGTCACCTAACTCCTTTTGAATCGCTTTCATCTGCTCGCGCAGGTAATATTCCTTTTGCGTTCTTTCCATTTGCTTACGAACGCGTTGATTGATCTTCTTCTCGAGCTCCAAAATTTCCCGCTCGTCAGAGAGAATTTGCAACAGCAGTTCGAGACGTTCTCCGACTTCTATCGCTTCTAGAATACGTTGCTTATCCTGAAGCTTGATACCTAAGTTGGCTGCGATGGCGTCAGCCAGACGCCCACCGTCATCCAAATCCTCAATCGCCGTTTGCGCGTCTGATCCCTGTTTCTTCGAAAGCTTCAAATAGTGTTCAAACTGCTCAGTGACAGCGCGCATGAGTGCATCTACCTGCGTATCACTACGCTCTGGCGCCTCGAGTACCATCGCCTTGACTTCAAACGCATCGCCCTCGCGCACATACTCCACGACCTGAGCCCGTTGCAATCCTTCTACAAGCACCCGAATTGTACCGTTTGGCAACTTCATCATCTGTTTCACGCGTGCGATCGTTCCGACCGTGTAAATGTCCGAGGAGGATGGATCGTCCTCTTGTGAATCCATTTGCATGGCGAGGATGATCATATGGTCATCGACCATGGCCTTGTCGAGTGCACGGACCGATTTCTCACGGCCTACATCGAGCTTCAGTACCATCGCGGGGAAGACGAGCAGACCGCGCAATGGGACGAGCGGTAACGTCCGCAAGTGAGACTGACTTTCATTAGCCAAAACCTGCACCCCCACATCGTTCGTCATGGAGCATTTTAACGAACTTGCGACGGAAAGTCTAACGAGCCGTCAAGCTGACTTCAGTCCACTCAGGAGCCAGAGGCCACAATCGGGCGATTTTCTAGGGCGAGCCCTTGTCCAAGGCCTGTCGCTACACTGATCACGGGCATTTCACCGGCTAAAGCGAGTTGCAGTGCCTGAGCCAGTGAATCAATGCAGATCACTTCGACGCCAGTGAGTTCTTGCAGACGTTCTTGCGCGTTACCTCGCGGTATTAACACTCTGCGCGCTCCAGCCAATTTGGCCGCTTCGATCTTCGGAATGATGCCTCCGACTGGACGCACATCGCCGTTAATCGTGATTTCACCCGTCATCGCAGTCGTGTTGTCCACTGGAATCTGCGTCAGCGCCGAGTAGATCGCCACGGCCATGCTGACACCCGCAGACGGGCCATCTACTGGTGTGCCGCCCGGAAAGTTAACATGAATATCATAGTCGCCAAGACGCACGGGCACGATGCCGCGCAGCGCCGTCATCACGTTGTCTGCGGAACTGCGCGCCATGCTTTGACGCCGTACCACGCGACCACCACCGCCGCCGAGTTCTTCTTGTTCGATGACGCCCGTGATGGATAATTTGCCACGCCCTTCGATCTGGGCCGGGACTGCGATCGCTTCCACTTCAAGCAGCATCCCAGCCATCGCACCGGCGACCGCCAGTCCATTAACGACACCAATACGCGGCGCCGCCGGGATCTTACCTTCATACCGCGGCGTGAGTTGGCTGCTTTCGACGACCCATTCCATATCCGCTTTCACAATGATGGAACGACCTTCCGTGATGGCAATGCCACCAGCGAGTTGTACCATATTGACAGCTTCACGCCCATTGCCTGCATGACGCGTTGCGACAGACACCGCTGCATCTTCGATTGTCAGGCGAATTTTGTCGGCCGCGCCACGTACGATTACAGCGATCTCAGCGGCTGTGAGGCCACGAAAGAATACTTCCAGACACCGCGACCGAATGGCTGGCGGAATCTCCTGCGGGCTACGGGTCGTCGCACCCACCAGTCGAAAATCAGCCGGTAACCCTTTTTGAAAGATATCATGAATATGCGCCGGTATCGTTTCATCATCCTGATGGTAATAAGCACTTTCCAAAAAGACCTTGCGATCCTCGAGCACCTTCAGTAGCTTATTCATCTGTATCGAGTGCAACTCACCGATTTCGTCAATGAATAGGACGCCGCCGTGCGCCTTCGTTACAGCTCCCGGTTTGGGTTGCGGAATTCCGGCAACGCCCATGGCCCCTGCACCCTGATAGATGGGGTCATGCACAGAACCGATCAGCGGATCCGCAATTCCACGCTCATCGAATCGCGCTGTATTGGCATCAATCTCACAAAAGACAGCGTCTGTTGCAAAGGGGGATGCGGAGATCCGCCTCGCTTCATCGAGGACGACCCGTGCAGCTGCCGTTTTTCCTACACCCGGAGGCCCATAAATAATCACATGCTGCGGATGTGGACCACAGAGCGCTGCGCGCAAAGCGCGAACGCCATCTTCTTGACCAACGATATCACGCAAAGAGCTAGGTCGCGTCTTCTCCGACAAGGGCTCAGTGAGAGAGATGGCACGTAGACGCCGCAACCGCTCGAGCTCCCGCACCGACTCGCGATCGATCGATGAACGGTGACTATGCTGGTTTCGCATCAAATTGAGAAAGTAAAGCCCGACTATACCGGCAAACAAAACTTGAATCAAAGCTAGTACGAGCAATCCAGAATTCATGTGGTCATTCCCCCAGTTTCAGTGACTATGATTAGCAAGTATGGCCACGCTTGACTAGGCTTAAACGCCAAAAAGGCAGTGCGCCAACTCGCGCACTGCCTTTTTGGTCCTAGTCAAACTGAAAAGATCAAGCGGTCTCTTCCTTCTTCTTCTTCTTGCGACCATCTGTAACCGGCCCTGAATCCACGACCAACTTCGGATCTTCCACTCGCAACACGGCTTCGCGCGTCACCACACAACGCGCCACGTCCGTGCGAGTCGGCAAATCATACATCACATCAAGCATGATCCCCTCGATGATCGCACGCAGCCCACGCGCCCCAGTGTTGCGCTTAATCGCCTCTTTCGCGATCTCAGACAGCGCGTCATCAGAAAATTCAAGCTCCACATTGTCCATGTCAAGAAGTCGTTGATATTGCTTGACCAACGCATTCTTTGGTTCTGTCAGAATCTGTTTCAAGGCTGATTCATCCAGCGCATCGAGCGTCGTAATCACGGGTAAGCGCCCAACAAATTCCGGAATCAGTCCATAGCGCAACAGATCTTCTGGCAGTACTTTCGCCAGAATGTCCGTATCCTCTACGGCTTGACGCGCTTCATCTGTCGTGCCAAAGCCGATCACTTTTTTACCCAGACGACGTTTGATGATCGGATCCATGCCATCAAATGCACCGCCGCAAATGAACAGCACGTTGCTGGTGTCAATCTGGATGAACTCCTGATGCGGATGCTTACGTCCGCCTTGCGGAGGCACACTGGCAACCGTACCTTCGAGTATCTTCAACAGGGCCTGCTGAACCCCTTCACCCGAAACGTCCCGCGTGATCGACGGATTCTCAGATTTACGTGCGATCTTGTCAATCTCATCGATGTAAATGATGCCGCGCTCCGCTTTCTCGACATCGTAGTCAGCCGACTGAATAAGCTTAAGCAAGATGTTCTCGACATCTTCCCCGACGTACCCAGCTTCTGTCAACGAAGTGGCATCAGCAATCGCAAACGGCACATTCAAGATACGAGCCAGCGTCTGCGCAAGTAACGTCTTCCCGGAGCCCGTCGGACCAATCAGCAAGATATTACTTTTCGACAGTTCCACTTCTTCATTCTTGTTGCCAGAGTTGATGCGCTTGTAATGGTTGTAAACCGCAACAGCCAAGGACTTCTTGGCCCGCTCCTGACCGATCACGTAAGAATCAAGAATCGACTTGATCTCCGTCGGTTTCGGAACGTCCTTGAGCTCGAACTCTTCTTCGTCCCCGAGTTCCTCCTCGACGATCTCGTTGCAAAGTTCGATGCACTCATCGCAGATGTAGACGCCTGGACCGGCTACCAGTTTACGCACCTGATCTTGGGTCTTACCACAAAATGAACACTTCAGTTGTCCTTTGTCATCATTAAATTTTAGCATGGGGCTCCCTCCCTATCGCTGATCCGGGCGCAAAATCACCTCGTCAATGAGGCCATATGTTTTGGCTTCTTCCGCGCTCATCCAGTTATCCCGGTCGGTATCTACTTCGATCCGCTCCAGAGGTTGCCCTGTACGTTCTGCATAAATGTGATTGAGTTTGGCCCGCGTTTTCAAGATCCACTCTGCATGAATCTTGATATCGGAGGCTTGCCCACGAACACCGCCTAGCGGTTGGTGAATCATGATTTCGCTGTTCGGCAAGGCGAAACGCTTACCCTTGGCGCCTGCAGTCAACAGCATCGAACCCATGCTCGCCGCAAGGCCGACACAGATCGTGGAAACCGCAGGCTTGATGTACTGCATGGTATCAAAAATAGCCATACCTGCCGTGACAGATCCGCCAGGACTGTTGATGTACAGGCTGATATCTTTTTCCGCATCCTCAGACGCCAAGAACAGAAGCTGGGCCACTACTGAGTTGGCAACATAGTCGTCGATGGGTGTTCCGATGAAAATAATCCGATCCTTTAACAGCCGCGAATAAATATCATACGCACGTTCTCCCCGGCTGGATTGCTCAATGACCATAGGCACAAGATTCATGCGCCAACCCCCTTGTCTACTCGGAGTGTGTCGGCGGCCAACACGGATGCCACTCGCACCTGTTATGTTTCATTGTACACAATGTCACGCCTTGACGCCATTCGAGACGAGGAAGTCGACCGTCTTGCGCGACAAAATTTCATCGCGCAGGCCTGTGAAGCCGGGATCGCGAGCGCTCATCAAAGCCTTGACACGATCAAAGTCGAGCCGCGCTGAATCGGCGACCTTCTGTAACTCGAGGTCGACTTCTTCATCGGTAACCGCCAAGCCTTCGGCAGCGGCCACTGCTTCGAGCACTAGACTAGTGCGAACCCGACGCTCGGCGTCAGCGCGAAACTGATCACGCAGTTCGGCCGTCGTAGTACCTGTGAACTCCTGGTACGCATCGAGCGGAATCCCTTGTTGCGAGAGTCGATCTTCAAACTGCTTCACTTCTCCGTCAATCTCCGATTCCACCATCACAGGAGGCAGATCGATGGTGGCATTGTCCACCACTTGATTCAAAACAGCCTCTTGTACGTAATGCTCATGCTCGTGTACAGCGCGGTGCTTAAGTCCCTCTAACACATTCTGTCGGTATGCTTCGAATGTCTCGAATTCACTGATATCCTTCGCGAACTCGTCATCCATCTCTGGCAGACGCTTGCGTTTGATATCGTGCACGTGAACTTGAAAGTGCGCTTCTTGGTTGGCCAGCGACTTGACATGGTAAGTCTCAGGGAAGGTAATCACCACTTCGCGATCTTCTCCTGCTGCCACACCTACTAACTGATCCTCAAAACCGCCCACAAAGGTGCCGGAGCCGAGTTCGATCTGATAGTTCTCGGCCTCTCCACCTTCAAAAACCTCGCCATCGACAGACCCAACAAAATCGATGACGAGCAAGTCGCCGATTTCTGCTGTGCCTTCCTCGAGCACATGAAGTTCTGCATGACTCTTGCGAATCCGGTCAAGCTCTTCTTCGAGATCGGCATCGCTGACTTCGAACGACTTGTCCTCATAGGTGACACCTTTGTACTCACCGAGCTGCACTTCGGGTTTCACTGTGACCGTCGCCTTAAACACCAACGGTTTGCCAACTTCCATCTGGACAATATCTATATTCGGGCGATCGACCGGATCCAGTTCCGCTTCTATAACGGCACCTGAATACGCCTCCGGAAGAAGAATGTCGAGTGCATCTTGGTACAAGGACTCCACCCCAAAACGCGCTTCAAAAATTCTTCTCGGCACCTTACCCTTACGAAAGCCAGGCACATTGATCTTCGTCACAACTTTGCGAAAAGCCTGATCCAGGGCGCTTGCGACCCTGTCTTCACCCACTTCAATTTCTAGCACTCCGACGTTAGCCTCTGTCTTTTCCCACTTGTATGCCATCTACATCCTCCACTTTCAACGATCAAGTCATTTCCAGCCGCCGCATCGCGACAGACTATGTATACATGCCCGCGCCACTATGCAAGACATGCAGATGATATCTTAACCCAAATCGATGGGAAAGTAAAACGCCCGTGTCCTTTACACGGACAAGGCTGACCAGTATAATGACGTTGACCTATGGACGCACACACTTGTCTCAGTAGCTCAGTCGGATAGAGCAACAGCCTTCTAAGCTGTGGGTCGGGGGTTCGAATCCCTCCTGAGACGCCAGATACACGCAGCCCAAGCCCCTCTCAATGCGAGAGGGGCTTGGCTTTTGCGGTGGTGCTATTTCCGTGCGCGCCATACTTCGCGGAGCAATACAAGCGCCTGGGCTCGGTGGCTGACGAGATTTTTTTGGGAAGGCGATAACTGTGCAAATGTCGCACGCAAAGGCTCATAGTAAAAGACCGGGTCGTAACCGAAACCGGCGGTCCCGACTGGCGAGTGCGTAATTTCACCCACACATTGCCCTTGTACTTCGAGACATACCGAGTCATCTGGCGTCACGAACGCGAGCGCGCATACGAACCGCGCTTGTCGCCCCTTGCCGGTCACTCCGTGAAGCGCCTGCAAAAGTTTCGTGATATTTTGTCCATCTGTCGCCTGTGCGCCGGCATATCTGGCCGAATACACGCCGGGAGCGCCTTGCAAAGCGGCGACCTCTAGCCCAGAGTCGTCCGCGAGCGCTGGTAATCCGGTTTGCGCGCAGACACTGCGTGCCTTTAACAGCGCGTTCTCTTGAAAAGTCGCGCCCGTCTCTTCTGGCATCTGGACATGTTCCGGCAAAGTAATCAATTCATATCCCGTCTCGGATAGTGCGTGCGCAAACTCTGAGCGCTTGCCTTCATTACTGGTCGCTAGGACGATCACTCGTTTGTCCACTGCACATTCTCTCCTGCCTTACGCCCTAGTTGTCCTTCCCGATCCGCTCACACAGCGCGCCTAACGCTTCTTTTTGTACATGAATGAGTCTATCCACACCGATTTGCGCCAAATCGAGCAAGTCATTCATTTGCTGGCGCGTAAATGACGCCTCTTCGCCTGTCCCTTGCACCTCGACGAGTTCCCCTTTACCTGTCATCACCACATTCATGTCGACTGCTGCAGAGGAGTCCTCTTCGTACGCCAGATCGAGTAGTAACGCCTCACCGACGATGCCTACACTGGTGGCCGCCAGGTAGTCACGCACTGCAAACGGCTTACTTGGGCCGCGCGTCTGCATACCTGCGATCGCTTCGACAACCGCAACATAGGCACCCGTGATAGCGGCCGTCCGCGTCCCGCCATCCGCCTGAATCACGTCGCAATCCACCCACAGGGTACGCTCACCTAAATATTTTAAAGAAATGACGGAGCGCAGCGCACGACCGATCAGGCGCTGAATCTCCATCGTGCGCCCTGAAAGTTTGCCACGCGTTGCCTCACGCTGCGTCCGTTCCGCCGTGGCCCGAGGCAGCATAGAGTACTCCGCGGTAATCCACCCTTGACCACTATTGCGCAAAAAAGGTGGCACCTTGTCTTCTACAGACGCGGTGCAAATCACCTTGGTATCGCCTACTGTAATCAGTACAGAACCCTCTGCGTGCTTGATATATCCACGTTCAATCGTTACCGGACGCAACTCTGCCGGCATCCTGCCTTCTTTGCGCACACTGACTGGCCCCTTTATATTCGCTTCAAAGCGCCTTTTCCTCACTCGCCCAGACATCGGCGTGATGAACACTGATCGCTTTACCTAACCAACGCTCACCCATGTACCCGAAACGCTCTGCACTGCCACTCGTATAGAAAAGGTGCGCCGGATCTTGCCATTCGATGCGCGTCATATGATGCTCTGTCAGCCACAGGCTCACATCGCGAGCTGTCTCCTCGGCAGAACTGATCAACTTCACACTAGAGCCGACCGCTTCTGCGATTACGGAAGCAAGAAGCGGATAATGCGTACAACCTAAAATTAAAGTGTCAATGCCTTCATTAGTCAATGGCGCGAGTGATTCAAAGACGATCGGCCATGCCTGTTCCCGATCCACCCGGTCACTTTCCACCAAGGAAACAAAGTGGGGACAAGCCAAGCTTCGAATATGAAGTCCGCCATGCGTTTGTTTCAGTGCGCGTGGGTAACTGTCTGATTCTACTGTAGCCTTGGTACCGATGACCCCAATGCGCTTATTCATCGTCGCAGCGATCGCCGCTCGCGCCCCTGGCGCAATGACGCCAATCACAGGTACATCATAGCGTATGCGCGCTTCCTCCAGGCACACAGCCGTTGCCGTATTGCAAGCGATGACGAGCATTTTCACCCCTTGCGCCACGAGAAAATCCAAGGCTTGAAACGTGAAAGCCGCAATTTCTTCACGAGGGCGGTCACCGTACGGACAACGCAACGAGTCGCCGTAAAATAGAACCTGTTCGCGTGGCAACTGTCTCCAAATCTCTGCAACGACCGTCAAACCACCTACGCCTGAATCCATGACTCCGATGGGCGCGTTTCTCATCGCTATGCCTTCTCCTCACATCTCTCTATGGCGATCAATCAGTCGCCTCTCTAATACGCTCAGAATAACGGCGTAGCCGCTTATTCTTCCCGTAGACGGTGGTGCGACAGCACCATGTATACCGTCTTTACCCACTTATACGTACCGTGTACGATTTCGCCACTTGATCAACTCACCACCAAATGCTTAGCCAGTACGGTTAGAGCCCGCAGTAGCGCCTCTTGTTCAGGAGCACCCACCTGCTCGAGTACGCGCGCCAGATACGCTCTTCGCGCAGTCATCAAGCGATCGATCAGCTCTTCCCCTGCCGGTAGCATCCGCACGCGTACGACTCGCTTGTCCTCTTCGTCCCGTACCCGCAATACAAAGCCGCGGCGCTCCAAACGGTCGACCAGATCAGTCGTGGTACTATAGGCCAACCCCAGTCGGCCGCTGAGATCGCCAATGGCCAGCTTGTCAGTGAGACTTATCACAACCAATGCGTCGAACTGTGGTGGCGTGATGTCAAAATCCACTAGAATAGCTCGTCCATTCTTGCGCACGCTCGAAGACACAGCGCGCAACAAACTCTCAATCTCCCAAACAACATCATCCGACTCGGTCATCACTGCAAAACTCCCCGGTTCCGTGATGCCGATAATTCTACACGTCCGCACAAACAGCGTCAATTCATCACCTTCTGCCCCCTAGGGTATCCTGCACTCGGTATTTTCCTGTATAGTTACTGGCAAAGACAAAGGAGTGGAAAATCATTGTCACGAAGTGGCCACTTACTGATCGCTTGTCCAGATCAACCGGGGATCGTTGCTCGCGTGACAGGCGCGCTGTTTTCGTGTGGCGCCAATATCACTGAGTCGGCGCAACACAGCACAGATCCCACAGGGGGACTCTTTTTCATGCGCGTCGCCTTTCACATGCCCGCTCTGCAGATCGAGGCGCTTACCACCTCGCTAAATGAGTTAGCAGCTGTGTGGCAGATGCAGGTGCGGCTGTCATGGCCAGACCGGCCGAAGCGAGCGGCTATCTTTTTATCACGCGAATCCCACTGCCTATTAGAACTTCTTTGGCAACACCAGACGGGCGAGATTGGCGCACAGATTCCAATAGTCATTAGCAATCATGCCGATCACGGTGAAACCGTTCGCCGTATGGGTTATGCATTCACACATGTACCAGTGTCCAAGGATCGCAAGCAAGACGCCGAACAACAGCAACTCGCACTTTTACAGGATGTCGATTTCATCGTATTAGCACGCTATATGCAGATTTTGTCCCCATATTTCATCGCCGCCTTCGGCAAACCCATTATCAACATTCATCACTCCTTTTTACCTGCGTTTGTAGGAGCGCGGCCGTATGAACGCGCTTATGAGCGAGGCGTGAAAATTATCGGCGCCACGGCACACTACGTCACTGCCGACCTCGATGCCGGTCCCATTATCGAGCAGGACATAGCGCGCGTCGCGCATAGCAACAGCGTAACGGACTTAAAGGCGATCGGGCGGCAGATCGAGCGCTCGGTGTTGGCGAGAGCTGTCCGCTGGCACATCGAAGACCGTGTGATTGTGCACGACAACCGCACCATTGTGTTTTAGAGGATGAGCTCGATGACGCAAACGAAGCATGACCATCTAGGCCGTGCTTCGTTTGCAATCGTACATCCTCTCATCCGATACCTTCATGAGTCCCCGAAGGTTCGTGCCATCTTCCGGACAACTCGCTTGTCCGATGCTGACAGATAAGGTGATCTCGCGACCATCATCGAGAACGATCTTATGGTTTGCGATCAGGCGAGCCAGTGTTGCAGCCCGAAGCAATCCTTCAGCTTTGGCCACATCAGGGAGGAAGATGACAAACTCGTCGCCCCCAATGCGACCGGCCCACTCACCCGTGTGAAGCGTATCACGAATCATCGTGGCAACATGCGTGAGCGCGATGTCCCCGATAGCGTGGCCATAAACGTCATTGACCTGTTTAAATCGATCGATGTCGAGAAGCAGTAGACTGGCCTGTCGTTTCTCAGCCACTAAGACATCGAGCGCCAGGCTCGTCTGCTCTTCGAAAGAACCTACGCGAAGCAGTTTCGTCAAGTCATCGTGCATCGAAGATTCGTGCAAGCTCGCGAGCAAATGAACGTTTTCCAGCGCGAGAACAATTTGGCCGCCGAGGTCAATCATAGCTTCCAGCGCCCCGCTTGGTACACGCTCGTCGGAGAACAAGTTATCAACGACGACCGCCGCTACCCGAATACCTTGCCGATAAAAGGGTACCCATACGATAGGCCTATCTAAAACTTGCATAGGCTCGCTGGCATCGAATGGAGGGTGCGGGCTTGGGATAAGTAGCCCCGGCGAACATCCGAGTGCAGCATACCAAACCTGCGTAACCTTGCGCCCGTCAGAGGCATACAAAAAGAAGGTTGCACGGTCAAAGCCAAGCAATTCGACGCTCATCTGTACATAACCGCAAAGCAGAACATCCAAATCCTGCGACTCACCGATCAGACGGCTCAATCTTGTGACACCACGCAACAGCCGAAGGCTTTGTTCACGAGCCGCAGTCTCCCTGTGTTGCCAAAAGCCGAGTGCCAAGATCGGCGCACAAGACACCCAAAGTGCATCGCCCATGTGCGTATCTTCGGCGACCCGGCTTAGCACCAGATACCCGATGACCTGCTCCGCTATGGGTAAAGGGATCCATGTCTCCCATTGGCCGGTGAAAAGCGTCAGAGGCGTCGAGCGCAGGCCTATGCTATCCGGCATTTGATAGGATGGAAGAATATCACTTCCCATCATCCTTTGGTCGTGGTCAATGATCGCCACCTCGCGCAAAGGACCATCTTGCGTCGTCCTTATATATACACTCATCTCGCGATATGATCGATATAATTCGAAGGATTCCCATATATGACCAGCAGCCTCAACCAACGAGTCTTCCGATAGATCGGCCAACACTCGCGCGGCAACCTCGGTTGCTATCCGCACGTGGTCATATCGCTTGCTCATGACCCTTCGCCTCCCCAATAAAGTTGAAGCAATTGGCCGATGTCCACGTCAGCCTGACGACCGATGTCTGTGACCTGATCCGACAACCCATGTTGCATGAGGCTCCATAGCATATCACCAACGCCTTCTGCCAAGCGCGCCTCCACGGACCGCCAAAGTGGATGAATCGCATAGGGCTTCGCATCTTGCAAAGTGGCGAGAAGTACGCCGACCGAAGGCACATCCGCGTAACGCTCCCAAAAAGCCCCCATGCGCGCAGGTGGTGCACCCGTTTGCACGGACCAAGACAGCATAAAATGCGGATCCAGCAAAGCCTCTACCAATTCCCAGGCTAAGTCTTGCTGCTTGGAAAAAGCGGACACGCACAGCAACGAACCTCCTGCAAACGGGACGCTGCCATGGGGACCGAGTGGAAAGGGAGCAGCGACAATCGGGTAGCGTAAACTTTGTATCTGCGGTGCCAAAGCCCGTATCAAATCCGACCAACTCGTCACCATGAACGCATGACGCCCTTCGGAAAAAAAGTCTGCTTGCATGCGATAAGGATGAATCCGCGACGCTTCCAAATCGAGTTTGGAAATGCTGATCAACTGGCTGATAAACTGCAGCCCAGTCTGCATGTCAGGACTGCCCAAAATAGACGGGGCGCCCTGGCCATCGAGGTTGGGAATGCTCCACCCCCCGGCTCGTAGCCAAGGGGCGATGCGATGCAAAGTCAATGGTTCTGGGCGGGGAGGCAGGGCTGTGACGGATGTGCAGCCAAGAGATTGAAGCACACCTCGTTCAAGTCCATTGCTTAACCTGTCTGCTGCAACCAAGAGATCCTCCCACGTACGAAGTCCCAACGGGTCCATAGACAGCACTGAAAACACGTCCTCGCGAACGGCAAAGCAAGTGGTGTCGAGCATCCACGCTGCCCCCCGCGACACGCCTTTGTACCGCACGACGTCATCAACCCACGGCGCGACGGCACGGTTACTGGCGAAACCGGACGGCAACTCGGCCAACATGCCAAGATGCGCCATCGGAGCGAGCCAGGTCGTCCCAACTTGCAGGACATCCGGTCCCACACCCGCTTTAAAAGCGCGCATCAACTCTTGCCACGCCACGTTCCACTGTATCAGTCGCCACTCAATTTCAACACCCGGATGCCGAGCCAAAAATGGTGCCGTGCCAGCCTCTAAATGGGTGAGTGTTGCCATCCGCTCATGCGTCGGCATGACCCAAACGCGCAACCGTACTCGTGTCATAAGCGGGCCGGCGCTGCGAGTTCATCTTCTACATGGACCCATGATCGCGTATCGCAGGAGCGCTCGACAGCCTCCAAAACAGCCTGACACATGACTCCATCACCAAAATCAGGCACAGCTTGCCGGCCATCGCGGATAGCTTCCAGAAATTCAGCCACTGCGTGCACCACCGTGTGTTCATACCCGATCGTATGCCCTGCGGGCCACCATACATCGCTGTAAGCGTGTGCCGGGTCAGTGGCCAACACACGGCGAAACCCACGTACGTCATCATCATCGGACTCGAAGTACACCTCGAGCTCGTTTAAACGTTCAAAATCAAAACGGACCGAGCCTTTGCTACCGTTGATTTCAAAAGCATGTGTGCTGCGATGTCCAAGCGCGAAACGCGTGGCTTCAAATGATCCCAGGGCGCCGCCCTGGAAACGTGCAAGAAAGATCGTCGCGTCATCGACCGTCACCTCTTTCATCGGAGCATCAGACCCTGCCTTGGCAGAGAGGCCGGTCATGGATTCGGACATCGGACGTTGCTTGACGAACGTTTCCTCCACCCCGATCACCTCTTTGAACTCTCCAACTAGGTAACGCGCCAAGTCGATAGTGTGCGCGCCGAGGTCACCGAGCGAACCTGATCCCGCAACCGATTTGTCCAATCGCCAGACATGCGGAAACTGCGGATCGACAATCCAGTCCTGTAAAAAGACCGCACGCATGTGATAGATACGGCCAAGTCTGCCACTCTCGATAATCGATTTGGCCAAGCGGACAGCAGGCGCAAACCTGTAGTTGAAACCAACCATGTGAACGATACCGGCTGTCTGCGCGGCTTGCCACATCGCCTTGGAATCTTCTAACGTAAGCGCTAGCGGTTTTTCGCAAAAAATGTGCTTACCCTGTGCCGCAGCGGCGAGCGCAATGTCTCTATGTACATTGCTTGGCACGCTGATATCGATCGCATCAATGTCCGCGCGCGCGACGACCTCCTGCCAGTCGGTCTGCGCCTCCTGCCACCCGTATCGACGTCTGGCCTCTTCCAATTCACCAGTGGTACGTCCACAGATCACCTGCTTGATAGGTGTAGGTAGGTGAGGGAAAAACATCGACATATCGTGGTAAGCATGACTGTGCGCTTTCCCCATAAACTTGTAGCCGATCATGGCCATTCGAATATCTTTCATCTCATGTGCCTCCTCATGTATGCGCTCTCTCAGCATAACAGCGCAGCCGGTGCGACAAAAACATATCGACTACGTATTCGCGACGCTACATCAAATTCCTGCCTGACAAGACAACTTAGCTACGCCTGTGGTACGCTAACGAATGGCAAAATGCAGTTTCGCAGGAGGATGACGTCAGTTGTTAGAACAACTCATCGAGATCCGCTGTCTGACAGCGGACGATGCCCCTATCTACACAGACATGCTGCTACAAGCCGTGCGAGATACACCGCTTGCTTTCGGTACACCGTACGAAGATGTCGCCCGTAATCCCCATCTACTAGAGCATGCTAGACGTAGCTTGCCGCTTCACCATGTTCGTCCGGTTATAGGCGCTTTTCGGGGGCCTAACGAGATGGTTGGCATGGTAACACTCGAACGCGTGCAGCTCACCTTTATGGCCCATAAAGCGAGTGTGCTGGCTCTTTACGTCACCCCTGCAGCGCGCGGCCAAGGGGTCGCCATGAGCCTTCTTGAGGCGCTACTCCTTGCGGCTAGCGGCATGTCGGGTCTTGAACAGTTGGCCGTCTCTGTCCTGACAACGAATGCCGCCGCACTGCACTTGTACAAAAAGCTAGATTTTACGCCAGCTTATACAGAGCCGCACGGGTTGAAACACGGCGATCAGTACGAAGCAGTCACACACCTGACACGTACGCTACCACACACCAACACCCCTTGACGAAGCGAAATATCGCCACCCCACAAAAACAAATCCCCGATGCATCCGCATCGGGGTCGCGCTCTAGATCTGAATTTCGCCCAACCTAACCAGCTCGACTACTGCCTGCGACCGACCTTTGACATTCAGCTTTTTCATCACATTGGAGATGTGCTCAGTAGTGTAAAACCACAAACCTTTACGCGAGCCACGAATAACGAACCTCAATGTTCCCTTCACCGTCGAACTCAATGCGGTCAATCAGCTTCCGAACGGCTAGCCGCTGTGTCATTTCGTCATAATCCTCTAGGTGCTTGAAAATATTCAAGGATTGCTGTATTTGATCCAATTTGTGAGTAGCGTTCTGTTCCAGTTGTGCAGACGCCTCCAAGCGGGAAATTTCCTGACTAAGGTGTTCTGCTTCTTGCATCAAATGCCTTTGACGCCGTTCAACCAGTTCATGGGGAAACAGATCAGAACTAAATGCTTCTAGATTCTTCAT